>JAFGRF010000198.1 GCA_016935295.1 Caldifarciminota bacterium
CACCCGCGCGCCGGGCTCGACTGCCGGCCGCTGTCGTACTACATCGGCCGCCGCAGTGGCTGAGCCTCGGGCAACTCCTCGTGGACAGAAGCCATGGCACTAGCATACTGCCGCGGCAGGTCCACTACTGACGCAAGCGGGCCGACACACCGCCCCTCAGTTTCGGGGCAGCAGTTCTTCGTGCGTTTGACCGCCAAACGGGCGACGCTACAATGCCATGATGGGTCGATGCTCGCCGCAGGCAGCGATTGGGTTGAGTGCTCGGCCTGAGTCTGCCGTGGTGGCGCTGTCAGTGGTACTGGCTACCCTATGCCCGCAGGTCTGCAGCTTCGGCATGCCGGGATGTCAACCTGAGAGACGGCTGTTCCCCGTCTTCACTTATGGCCCAAGGACTACGTCCGGAGGCCACGAGCAGCGGTGGGGTTACATTGACAGCACAGGCGCAGTAGTCATCGCCCCGAGGTTCCAGTGGGCTAGGGAGTTCTCTGACGGAATGGCCGAGGTCGGCATTGGTAGGATGTCCGGCTTCATCGACCAGACTGGCAAGGTCGTTGTGCCGCCAACATGCTTCGCCAAGGAGTGTGGCCGCTTCTCACAAGGTCTGGCCGCTGTGTCAAGGCTCGAGGATATGGAGATCTACCACACCAACTTCCGCTACATCGACAGGGCGGGACGGACGGCAATCGACTCTCAGTTCAGGAGTGCACATGCGTTCGCTGGGGGCATCGCTGCGGTCCGATTCGCTGAGATGGACTATGGATTCATTGACAGGAAAGGACGGGTTCTCCTTAGACAACTCGGCGATAGTGACTTTCGTGATGCTTCCGAAGGACTTGCCGCATTCCGCATTCGCGACAGCAGCGGCTGGGTTAGCGGCTACATCGACAGCTCAGGCGCGAGGGTTATCGAGCGCCGGAGTAGCGGGCTGGGAGGCGACTTCCACGACGGGCTGGCCCAGTATCAAGACACCGCACAGACCATCAATGTGGACGTCGGTTACTCGCGCTGCTTGTACGGCTTCATCGACAGGACCGGGCACGTCGCTATTGAACCGCAGTTCTACTGGACGGAGGGCTTCTCTGAGGGGTTAGCGGCGGTGCAATTCCCTCCAACCGTTCGGCACGACTTCGCATCTGCCAAGTGGGGATATGTTGACGGAGCCGGGCGCGTCCTTATCGGCCCGCAGTACGAGCACGCATGGGGCTTCTCCGAAGGGCTGGCCCAGGTCAAGGTCGGCGACAAGTGGGGATATATAGACACAGCTGGCGTGCTGGTCATCGAGCCGCAGTTTGACGCAGCCGAGGGCTTTCACGAGGGCCGAGCGCTTGTAGGGGTCCACGATGCGTACGGATACCCAGACTACGGGTTCATCGACAAGGCTGGAGCGTTTGTGGTCGAACCCCGCCTCAGAAGCGCACGGAGCTACTCGGGAGGGCTGGCGAAGGTCGTGTTCGTTGTTGGCCGCGGTTTCCGGTGCGGCTACATCGACAGGCGGGGGGAGACCGTGTGGTCGGCGAGCTTTGAATTCCCGCCCAGAGGGTGGTTCTGACGCGGTGCTACGGAGAACGGCACCGCTTGGATAGGTGTACTTGCCGCCTGTGTGGGATAGCCGAAGCCTGTTGGGCTGCTGCACCATACGCACAGTCGCGCGGAACCCGGTCCTAATATGAACGGTGAGCATCTAGCAGTAACACCGGAGTCGTTCAAAGGCGTCTTCGCGAGCACGGCCAGTAGACTCGGCCTTGGCCAGAGAGTCAGGGAGAACTGGGCATGGAATCACCCTGAGGGTCAGCGGAGTGACTGCCTGCCCCGACCATCTGCGCTGTCCAACGGCGATTTGACCCACTTCGTGAATGCCAAGGTAGTGCCCGAACTAGCAGCGAGATTCGGCCTCGTTCCCACATTTGAGTACCCACTCCATCCGTTCGGGCGGACGCCCAGACTTGATGTCCTGTTGTGCGATTGCTCCGACCCGAATACGCCACTGCCGGTCATCGCGTGGGAGCACGAGAACATAATACACGGCACCCACAGTCGCGAACTGCGCAACCTCTTGGCCTTTCCGGGCCGCCTCAGAGTTCTGGTCACCTATCGCAACAGCCCTGATCGGAAGAACGGCACCAAGTGGCTGGAGAAGTACCGCAGCGTCTGCGTCGGTGCGCGGGGAGTTCGAGCGTGCGGACATGCCCTCTTGATTGTCTTCGGCATGCCTGACGGCAGATGGGAGTTTCACAAGTACGACGAGGCGGCTTGCGTCTTCGTCCAGCTCGTCTGAACACGATGCAACTGCACTCGTGCGGCTACGGTGGGTTCAGAGACGAACCGCCGCCTGGCCGAGGGCGAGGCCGCGGAGTGCGAGCGCATCCTTCGGTCGCTGCCCAAGTGGTTCGGCATCGAGGAGGCGATTGCTTGCTACGCCAAGGCAATCGCGGAGATGGAGACCTGGGTTGCGGAAGAGGACGGCCGGGTCGCGGGGTTCATCACCCTCGAGGAACGCAGCCCGGTGACGGCCGAAATCCACGTAATGGCCGCGCGGCCGGAGTTCCACGGCAAGGGCCTCGGCCGGGCGCTGGTCGAGCACGCCGAGCGACTGCTCGTCGAGCGCGGGTACGAGTTCTTCGAAGTGAAGACCCTGGCGCCGTCGCTGCCCAACGTCGAGTACGAGCGGACGCGCGGGTTCTACGCCCGCATGGGGTTCAAGCCGCTGGAGGAGAACGACCTCTGGGGCGAGGGAACGCCCTGCCTGATAATGGTCAAGCACCTGCCCGGCACCGGCCGTTCCGGCTGACGCCCGGCGAGTCCAACGCGACATACCATTCCCGGTCGTCCGTTGACACCTGTCGCCGTCGTCCTATCATCCTTCAGAGGTTCCCGCCGTTCGGGCACATGACGGGAATCGGAAAGGGGATTCCATGGCCGAAGACAAGAAACTGACAACCGGGTTCGGACGACCGGTCGGCGACGACCAGAACAGCCAGACCGTCGGCAGCCCGGGTTATACGCTGCTTTCCGACGTGCACCTGCACGACAAGCTGTCCCATTTCAACCGCGAGCGGATACCGGAACGGGTGGTTCACGCCAAGGGCGCGGGGGCGCACGGCTGGTTCGAGGTGACCCACGACGTGACCCGCTACACCTGCGCGAAGTTCCTCGAGAAGGTGGGGAAGAAGACCGAGGTGTTCGCGCGGTTCTCGACCGTCGGCGGCGAGAAGGGTTCGGCCGACGCCGAGCGCGACCCGCGCGGGTTCGCGGTGAAGTTCTACACCGAGGAAGGCAACTACGACATGACCGGCAACAACACGCCGGTCTTCTTCATCCGCGACGCCATCAAGTTCCCGGATTTCATCCACACCCAGAAGCGCAACCCGGCGACCAACACCAAGGACCCGGACATGTTCTGGGACTTCCTGTCGCTCACCCCGGAGTCGGTTCACCAGGTGACGATCCTGTTCTCGGACCGCGGCACGCCGCTGTCGTTCCGGCACCTGAACGGCTACGCGGGCCACGCGTTCAAGTGGTACACCGCGAAGGGCGACTGGTGGTGGGTGAAGCTGCACTTCAAGACCGAGCAGGGCATCAGGAACTTCACCCGCGACGAGGCGGCGGCGATGATATCGAAGGACCCGGACCACGCGACCCGCGACCTGTTCGAGAGCATCAGGCAGGGCGAGTTCCCGGCGTGGAAGGTCTTCATCCAGGCGATGCCGCCGGCGGACGCGGGCAAGTACCGGTTCGACCCGTTCGACGTGACCAAGGTGCTGCCCCACGGCGACTACCCGCTGATACCGGTCGGCCGGATGGTGCTGGACCGGAACCCGGAGAACTACTTCGCCGAGGTCGAGCAGGCGGCGTTCTCGCCCGGCAACATCGTTCCCGGGATGGCGCTCTCGCCGGACAAGATGCTGCAGGCGCGGGCGGTCTTCTACCACGACGCCCACCTGCACCGGCTCGGGCCGAACTACCACCTGCTGCCGGTGAACGCGCCGAAGGCGGCGATGGCCAGCTACCAGCGCGACGGCGCGATGCGGACCGACGACAATTCGGGCGGCGGCCCGAACTACTGGCCGAACAGCTTCGGCGGTCCGGCGCCCGACCCGAGGGCGAACGAGCCGGAGGTCGAGGTGTCGGCCACGGTCGGCCGGCGGCCCTACCCGAAGACCGAGGACGATTTCGTCCAGCCGGGCAACCTGTACCGCAAGGTGATGGACGATGAGGCCCGCGCGCACCTGGTCGGCAACATCGTCAGCCACCTGGGCGGGGCGCAGGAGCGGATCCAGTACCGACAGGCGGCGCTGTTCCACAAGGCGGACAAGGAATACGGCACGCGCATCGCCGCGGGCCTGAAGCTGGACCAGAAGAAGGTCGAGCGGCTGGCGGCGATGACGCAGGAAGAGCGGGTCGAGGCAACGAAGTGACAACCGAAGGGAGACGCAATGAGTGAGACGACGATGCCGTTGATCGGGGACAAGTTCCCCGAGATGACCGTCCAGACCACCCACGGCAAGATGGAGCTGCCCAGGGCGTACGCGGGCAAGTGGTTTGTCCTGTTCAGCCACCCGGCCGACTACACGCCGGTGTGCACGACCGAGTTCGTGGCGTTCCAGAAGCGCTGGGACCAGTTCCAGGCGCTGGGCTGCGAGCTGATCGGGATGAGCATTGACCAGGTGTTCTCGCACATCAAGTGGGTGCAGTGGATCAAGGAAGTGCTCAAGGTCGAGATCAAGTTCCCGGTCATCGCCGACGACACCGGGCTGGTCGCCCACAAGCTCGGCATCATCCACCCGGGCAAGGGCACCAACACGGTGCGGGCGGTCTTCATCGTTGACCCCGAGGGCGTGATGCGGGCGATGCTCTACTACCCGCAGGAGCTGGGCCGGAACATGGACGAGATCGTCCGGATGGTGAAGGCCCTGCAGGTCGGGGGCAGGAACAAGACCGCGATGCCGGCCGGCTGGCCCGAGAACGAGCTGGTCAAGGACCACGGCATCATCTCGCCGGCGACCGACGAGAAGACCGCGGCCGAGCGGCCGAAGCAGTACGAATGTTTCGACTGGTGGTTCTGCCACAAGAAGATCGACTACTAGCAGTCGAGCCGAGTCAGCACCGGGCCGCCCTTCGGGGCGGCCCGG
>JAFGRF010000199.1 GCA_016935295.1 Caldifarciminota bacterium
CCTCGACCACCGCGTCGTCAGAAGAGAACCCCCTATGACGTCTTCGCTGCGGTTTAGGTATGACGGAATCGCTGCCGTTTGACAGCTCTGCGGCCACGTGAGTAGGGCTGCGCCCGCCTACTTCAGCGAATCTCTGACGGTCAGAACGTGAGACGCGGACCAGTCCGACATCAGGCCTTTGATGTCCATTGCCCTGGCCCGGACCGGGAACTGACCCGCTGAGGTCCACGAATGAATCATTCCGACCTCAGTGCTCTCCGCGACCGGCGTGCTCCAGGCCGACGTGTCGCCATCGCCCCAGTCGAACTGGAACAGCACGCTGTCGCCATCGGGGTCGGCACCTGCTGTCGAGAACTCGTACATCGAGTCGACAAAGCCGGTGTCCGGCCCGACCGGCACCAGAGGGATCCCCGGCGGCAGGTCGGTGCTGTCTTCGATAACAACCATGATGTGGACATTTGACCACTCGGAGATCAGACCTTCCTGGTCTCGGGCCCTGGCGATCACGGAGTATTCCCCGACCTGAAACCAGGAGTGCGGCATCGTGACCGAGGCGCTTTCACGAACCGTCCTGCTCCAATCTGAAGTATCGCCGTCGCCCCATCCGAACTGCAACTGGACACTGTCACCATTCGGGTCCCCGGCCGAGGCCGAGAACTCATAGGTCAGATGGAAATAGCCGGTGTCCGGGCCGGATGGGGTCGACGGAATCCCCGGCGGCACATTGACCGTGTCGGCGATGGCGATGGCGTGCCAGTTGGACCAGCCCGAGACCGCGCCCTTCTCATCCCTGGCCTGGGCCGATACTCTGAAGTCGCCTGCCGCCGGCCAGACATAGGTCAGCGTCATCGTGTCGCCGGATCTGAACAAATCGCTCCAGTCCGACGTATCGCCGTTGTCCCAGTCAACCCGCACGGAGACACGGTCGTAGTCGGTGTCGCTCGCCGTGACCTTGAACGGACAGCTCACTCCCACCTTGCTGATTGCGGGCCCGCTCGGAGGTGGCGGCGTGGTTGGGCTGGAATTGGTCGAACAGCGTGTCATCGCCAGGCAAATCACCGCAGCGCTGGCTACGGCCAGAATCCTGATTTCGCATCTAGTCATGCTCAAATGTTAGGCCTCACCGACCGCTTGTCAATTCTGCGGGCGCTTCCGGGTGCTACCGCCGACCCAATCTTCCGCAGCCGCAGGGCACCTAGCGGACCGACTGGATGGTCCAGAGACCGCCGTGCCCATCGGGCAGCAGCTTGACCGGCTGCACGACAGCCTTGGTCGGCCATACACGCAGGACTCTGCTTATCACGCTGTCCGTCGACGGCTCGTTGATCTCATCGCCATCGTAGAACGCCAGCGCGCCCGACCTGGCAGCAGCAGGTATCGAATCGGTCCCGTACGTGAGTTCGCGAACCGAACGCAGCTTCCAGGAGTAGGACTGGCCCAGCAGCATGGTGAAATAGTCCAGCCGGCGCGCCGACACCACGGTGACATCGGCATTGCCGCTCTCGACCAGATGCTTCAGTGCATCGGCAATCGGTGCGTAGGCGGCAGCTCGAACCTTGTCGCGTCGAGCGATACGGACCGCGCGTGCGAGCTCCTGCGGGCTCAGGGTACTGAGCGCGACCGCTGCCGACAGCCCCAATGCCAGGACGAACCGACGCGGCGCACGACCGCTGAAGAAAAGAAAGGGCGCAGAGGTCGAAAGCAGCACCAGCAGAACGGCGGAAGGATACTGGAACCTCCCCATCTGCACCACGCGACCGAACAACGAGATGACCCAGGAAGCGGCTATCGGCAGCAGCAGCGCGAGAGCCACGATTGCCGCCAGCAGCCACGCCGGGTAGTCAGATCGTTTCTCGGTGCTCGACTGCTGGACCGGATGCGGCCGAGCACAACGCCGCACCCAGACCCCAAGCCCGATGAGACCAACCAGCAACGGGACAGCACCGGTCACATCAATGATCTCGGCGGGCATGCCCGTCCAGAAGCCGCCGCCGATCTTCGTAGAAATGCCGGAAGCGACCCGGTAGTAGGATGTCAGGTGCAGGGAGTACAGCCAGTCACCGGTCATGGCTTGGTCAAAGACAACCCAGATGAGCGGCGCCGAGAACGGAAGCAACGACAGCAGGTTGAACCGTCGTCTGGCCAGGTATATCCAGAGCAGGGGAATCGGGGCCAGCGGCCAGGCCTCCGGGCGCAACAGACAGGCAGCGAAGACGATGAATGTTGCCAGGCGCAACCGGCCGCCGGCAAGAGCGACTAGCGCCGAGAGCACGAGCGCTACGTGGAAGGGCTCGGTTCCGCCGACGAACGCCCAGCGCATCAGGCCGCCGCGGAAGGCGAACACGGTTGCAGCGGCTGTCAAACCGGGCCAGTAGCTCCCGGTTATTGTCCGGCCAAGACGGACCAAAGCGGCCACGGCCAGGCCGACCATTGCACAGATCAAGACGTAGAACACCACACCGGACCCGAACAACCCGGAAAGGACGACCATCAGGGGTTTGGGCGTTTCCAGTTGAAGCCGGTAGTGCGCGCCCAGCAGGTTCAGCCACATGAGCTGGTAGGGCTGCTTGGGAGCGAGCAGTCGGTAGTCCAACCCCAACACTGCCGGCAGCCACAGGTAGAGGGCTCCGGACACAACGCCCGCCACGACCTCCGGCCTGCGTGCCAGCCTTCCTATCACACGGCGAGTGATTCCGGACGAACCCTCGGGCCTCATCTGTCGCGCGGGGCAGTATCCACCATCTGCGGTCGGCGCACAAAGACCTCAGCGAGCGAATCGGCGTATTCCCGACGCCAGTCGCCGGCCTCGCTGACAAGAACGGCGAGCGGGGTGCCGGGCTCAAGCAGCAGTGTCGCGATGTTGTAGCGGTCCACGACATCACGCCAGCCGGGCCTCGGCTTGAAGAGCCGGGAATGCGCCTCGATTGCCTCCGGGCTGAATCCGCCCTTGGCATCGAAGAAGAGCCTGCGGTCCGGCATGGCCCAAAGCAGATAGCCGCTCCATGTTTCGCGCACGAAGAGATTGTCAGGGCACCCGTTGTCCTCGACGTACCGGACGGCCGCCTCCGGGTACTGAGAGAAATCGAACTCCAATTCGGCCGGGGACACCCCGAGCCGCGCCGCGCCGGCGAGCACAAGCGGGATCGCGATTGCCCAGAACCAGCCGCCGGCAGCTTCGAAGGTCACGTCGAACTTCCGTACGATGCCTACCCGTCCGAGCCTGGGTGCAAGGGCCGGCAACAGGGTCCGTCCGATAACAAGGACCGCGACCACACCGAAAAGCGGCATGTTGCGGCTGCTGATTCCGGCCGCGACGGCAGCCACCGACGCAAGCAGCACGACCGGAAAGCGCTGTCGCCGCAGGGTCAGCCCGCAAGCCACGAGAGCGACAATGCCGCCCCAGAGCACCGCTTCCCAGCCCGAGACGCCGGCCCACTCCGCGAGGCCCTGAAGCGTATGCAACCCGCGAACCGTTTCGAGCGGCATCATGAGCATCCGCCACCCGTAGGGGTTGATGACCACCGCGAGGCAAGATGCTGCCAGGCAGGCGGTGAGAATCCAGCGGTCCCGCGCCGCGCGACACAAGGGCAGAAACAACAGAATCAGGAGAGGCCCCACCACGAATCCGGGGTGCAGGTTCGCCCAGAGGGCGACCATTGGCGGAATCAGCCAGATGAGACCACGCCTCCCCCGACCGGTACCGGCATCGCCCAGAGTCCAGCCGGTGAGGATATAAAGCTCAAAGGCGAAGAACGCCACGGTGAACATCGCCGGCCGTCCGGACAGGTAGGCGGTGATTGTGGCCAGACCCAGACAGAGCACGGCGAAGTTCACCAGCATGTTCACGTTGTTGCGTTCCAGCAGCTTGTAGAGGAAGTAGAAAATGAAGCCGGCCACGACCGCATTCAGGATTGCCGGGCCCGAAGGACCGACCCACCGATAGGCCGCGAACAGGAGCACCTGCGACAGCCAGGAGTAGTCGTAGCCGTAGCCGCTTTCGCCCGAGTAGTAGAAACGGCTGATGTCGGGAATCGCGCGGTGGGTGACTATCCACCGGCCGAGCGCCAGATGCCAGAGCGTATCGGGATTGCCGAGCCTGGCGAGCGTGGCGGCAAATGCGGCAATTGCCGCACAGCCTGCGGGATTCGGAAGGAAGGCGCGGACCAGGAACCTGCGCAGGCTAGGTCTGGGGCTCAGGGTATCGGCAGCGTGACAACCAGGTAGATGCGGTGAAGATAGCTCTTGAGCAGCGCGGCAATCACCCGGGAGGCGGCGACGGCGGCAAGCGCAAGGGCGAGGGCGGCGACCACGTACTCCAGGGTCGTGACTGCGGTTTCGTCGCGGACGAGTCGCATCACCAGCCGGCCTGCCGGTGAAGCCTCAGGCTGCAGGCTCCAAGCCCCGGAGTCCGATGCTTGTGGCTTGTGGCTTGGGGCTTGGAGCTTCATGCGCAACTAGCGGCGGCGCCGCTCCAGCATCAGCGAAGCCCAGCGGTATTGCGGCGCATTTATGTCCAGGTAGTCGGCCCGCATCTTCTCAAGCAGAGCCACGGCCTGGTCCCGCTTGCCCTGTTTCAGCAGCACGAAGGCGTCGGCCGAATCGGCACTGAACTGACGATTCAGTTCCCGCTCGGCAGCCGTGACAAGATGCTGAACGCCGGCGCGGTCCGCCTCGCCGAGACCGGCCAGAGCCTTCTTCCAGTAGTCGATCGCCAGGCCGAAGTTGCCGGGAAGACGCTTCTGGTAGTAGTACCTGCCCTGCCTGAGGTTCTGCGCGACCTCTCCGGGCATCGCATCGAGACTGATCCTCTCCCACAATACGAATACCGGCGGCAGCGATTCCGGCTCCACCTGCGGTTTGGGGTGCCGTATCAGACCCGCCTTGGCGGCCAGTTCCGGCAGGAACTCCTTGCGCAGACTCGGCACGAAGGCGATGACCCCGGCAATCAACAGGAGTGCGAGCAAAGCTATGCCGGCCAGCCTGCCGATTCTGCCGGTCCGTTTCCTCGGAACCGGCTCCTCGATGGTCGCCAGTTCTCCGGATAGAGAGGAAGCGGACTCTATTTCTTCAAGGTCAGAATCTTCTATCATAGTACACTCGAGGCGCCCGACGCCACAAACTGGAAGTAGACCGGCCCAAGGACCATTATGAAAGTAGCCGGGAAGACGAAGACGAACAAGGGAAGCAGGATCTTGATCGGCAGCTCATGCGCCGCCTTCTCCGCCCGGTCGAACCGGCGTGAAAGCATGTCACCCGAGGCCGTCCTCAACACCGGCCCCATGCTGGCGCCGGTTTCCGTGGCCTGGATCACCACGTTGGCGAAAGTCGTGAAGTCAGGCAGGTCCACCTTGTGGGCCATTTCGCGCAGGGCCTCGACCCGCGTCTTGCCGACGTTCACGCTTCTGAGAAACGTCTGGAACCGCCAGATCAGAGGCCCGGGCTCGAGCACCTCGGTCAGCCTCAGTACGGCCGAGTCAAAGCCCATCCCGGCCTCCACCGAAAGAGCAAGGAGATCGAGGAAGGACGGCAGCGCCCTCAGGAAATCGTGCTCCTGCTTCCTCACTGCGGCCGACAGCCGCATATCAGGAAGCACGAGGCCCATGAAGACAATGGCAAGCGCGATCAGCGTGTTCTGGGCCACCGCCACATAGAAGACCAGTGCGAACCCGATCGCGATCACCAGAACGCCGGCCTTGATGGCCAGGAACTCGTCGGCGCTCAGGTCGAATCGCAGGCCGGCCCGTTCGAGCTGGCGCGCGTATCGCTCCCTGAGTCCCAGCAACTGCAGGTGCTGCGCGTAGGCGGCGACCTGCCGGACCAGCGGACGCGTTGACTGCCAGAGCTCGGAGTTGCGCTCCTCCTTCTGCTCCTGGCTGTCAGCCTTCCGCTTCGACCGCTGCGAGAACCATCGGATGCCCAGAAAGGCCCCGACAACGATGAGTGCGAAGGCGGCGATTATCATAAGCCTCCTAGACGTCTATGGCGACTACCCGGCGGATTACGAGCCAGCCCAGGCCCTCGAGGACGACGATGATGACGAGCATTATCTGCCCGGTCGAGGTAGTGAACATGGGACGCATCATACCGGGGTCGACCATCGAAACAACAATTGCCAGCAACCAGGGAATGAAGATCATGATGATCCCCTGAAGTCGGCCCTGGGCCGAAAGGGTGAGAATCTTGGCCCGGACCCGGTTCCGCGAGCGAATCGTGTCACCCATCTTGACCAGCAGGTCGGACAGAACGCCACCGGTCTCCTGGGCGATGCTGATTGCGTTCACGGTGATATCCAGGTCTTCGGAACGGAGCCGGCCCTTCATGTCAAGAAGAGCCTGGATCATCGGCTTGCCGACGCGGTTCTCCTGCAGTGCGTGGGCGAACTCCTGACGGATGGGCGGGCCCATTTCGCGCGTGACCTGCTCCATGGCCTGGATCAGGCTCATTCCGGCCTTCATCGCCCCCGCCAGCATCGGGATTGCCTCAAGCAGCTGGGCGTCGAACTTCTTCCGGCGCTGCTGTTCCATGGCGCCCAGGTAGAAACGCGGGACCAGGAATCCGGCCACCCCGCCCGCTATGACCAGGACCGGCGCGAAGTTGGCGACTACGCCGAGCAGCAGCGCGCCTGCGGCCGCGGCCAGCAAAGACAGCATCCACAACCGCTGCGGGGAAACACCCAGGTAGAGCGATTCCACCCGCTCTTCGGTCTGGACGATGAAACGGCGGCGGTAGACATCCGCGGCCTGCAGCGCTATCTGGCCGACCAAGGCCAGGGCAATGAAGACCGCGGCGTAGGAAGCGAACCTAAGCAGCAGGAGCAGTGAACACCTCCATCGGGAACTTGATGCCGCGCGAGCGCAGCCGCTCGACCATTCTCGGGACCGTGCCGGTCGGTTGGAACCGGCCGATTACCCTTCCGGCAGCGTCGAATCCATGCTGTTTGAAAGCAAATATCTCCTGCGTCAGGAAGACGTTGTTCTCCCCGAGCCCGGATATCTCCGTGATGTCGGTAATCTTGCGCGAGCCGTCGGGCATGCGCGACATCTGGACAACGAAGTGGATCGCGGACGCGACCTGCTCCCGAATGGCCCGCGACGGCAGGTCGACCCCGGCCATCAGCACCAAGGTCTCGAGACGCGCCAGCGCGTCCCGGGACGAGTTGGCGTGAATCGTGGTGAGCGACCCGTCGTGGCCCGTGTTCATCGCCTGCAGCATATCCAAGGCCTCGCCGCCGCGGCACTCGCCGACAACTATCCGGTCCGGCCGCATACGCAGCGTATTCCGGACCAGCTCGCGGATGGACACTTCGCCGGTGCCCTCGGTATTCGGTTTGCGCGACTCGAGCGACAGGACGTGCACCTTGTGGATTTTCAGCTCGGCTGCGTCTTCGACCGTAATTATGCGCTGGTTGTCCGGTATGAAGTTGGAGAGGACGTTGAGCAGGGTCGTCTTGCCGGTGCCGGTACCGCCCGAGACCATGATGTTGGCCCGGTATCTGACCATCATCTCGAGGAACCGGGCAATCTGGCGGTTGAGCGACCCCAGCCGTAGCAGGTCGTCCGTGGTCAGTCGGTTCCTGAAGAACTTGCGAATGGTGATCTTCGCCCCGTCGATCGCGAGGGGCGGGATTATCGCGTGCACACGCGAACCGTCCTGGAGCCGGGCGTCAACGTAGGGCACGCTCTCATCAACGTGCCGGCCCAGCGGCTGGATTATGCGCTGGATTACGGCGCGAACCTGGCCCTCGTTCAAGAACCGCGCCTTGGTCATCTCCAGCCGACCATCGCGTTCAATGTATATCTGGTCGGGGCGGTTGACCATTATTTCGGTGATCGTATCGTCGGCCAGGAACTGCTCGAGCGCGCCCAGGCCGAGAAAGTCATGGAGCAGTTCGGTCAACAGAGCATCAGGCGTCCATCCCGGCGGAATCACGGTCGACGGCTCGGAGAGAATGGCCACCACTATCTCGCGCACCTTGGCCCGGAACTCGTCGTCGCTGATTCCTTCGAAGCTCGCCTTGTGCTTGTTGACACGCCGCAGGAGCTCATCCTGGACGCGCTGCTTGAGGTCATGCAGGTCGTCAGTGGGTCCGCCGGGAGGCGGGCCTCCGGGGGCGGAAGGGCCGAAGCCGGTCTCGAGCCCCGGCAGTGTCTGGCGCTCGGTGACCTGGACGCGCGCCGGCGTCAGCAGGTCGAGCATGGTCCC
>JAFGRF010000200.1 GCA_016935295.1 Caldifarciminota bacterium
CCGCGGGGTGCTGTACGCGGGACATGACCGAAATCCGCCCTGGGATTTCGGCTCGTGTCCCAAGTACGTGCTGCTCGACATCAGCGGACGGAAAGCCCTCGACCTCGTGCCCGGCGAGAATGACGTGCGGGCGCTGGCGCCGGGAGTGTACTTCATAAGTGAGGAGCTAGGGGTTAGGGGCGAGGGGCTAGGGAAGATGCGGAAGGTCGTGGTGACGAGGTAGGCGAAGGTGGACAACAACGGGTAGCTGCAGCCACTGGCCGCACGACTTCTGAAAGCTCGGTTCGCAGGTCAAGACACGCCGGAATACAGGGTAGACGGCAGTCTCGATGTACTTGGGTCGTCGTTGAGCCAGCCAAGTCACTGAAGGGAATCGCGTTAGGCTCGGGCGAGCTCGCCTAAGTGGTGATTCTGGGAATCACCTCGGGAACCGTTCCCGGGACGGTTCGGGAGGCGGTTGTCAGGGCCTCCTGTAGAGCGATTCTGGCCGGCGTTCTCAGGGCGAGTTTCTCCGTGGTGTCCACCGGGATTTGGATGGAGATTCGCCACAGCATGGTCGCGGCGAGCCTGACCGAGGTCTAGAGCCGGATGTGCGGAGGCGTCTTCGCGGTCGCTCCTAAGGGCACCTGTGCGGGAGTTCGCAGAGGGACGTGCGCTGCGATTCCGAGCGCGATTCACGTGACGACCTACAGAGGGAAGTCCGGGAGACCGTCCGAAGGCGCAGTCGAATAGCAGTGCCGGGACGCGTGATGCGTCCCGGCTGGATCAACTTAGGGCCAGGCGTTTCGCACAGAGGAACGGGACGTGCCCGTCCCGAAGAGAGCCGTCAGAGGGCTAGCGCTGCTTCTTCTTGTGGCGCATCGCCTTGATGCGCTTCTTGTACTTGTGGCGCCGTATCTTGGACAGCTTGCGCTTTCGACCACAAGGCATCTACTGGCCTCCCTTCATGAGACTCGCTTTGAGGAGCCGCGAGGCTTTGAAAACGGGCACGCGCCGCGGGGGGATGTTTACCGGCTCTTTGGTCTTGGGATTGCGGGCGACCTTGGGCTTGCGGAGCTTGGTGGACATCACACCGAAGCCGCGAATTTCGATGCGGTTACCTTCCAGCAGCATCTTGCACATTTCGTCGATGAGCAACTGGACGAGTCTGCCCACGTCGCGCTTGGTTATGCTGGGGTGGACCTGACGGGAGATCGTCTCGACCAAATCGGCCTTGGTTACTGTCATGTGTGTTCTCCTCTAGCTACAGGTACTGCAACTGTGCGAACTGCAGCTACTGCAAGACTTAGACGAAGATGATACTTTTTTCTCAGCCCCCGCAACAGCGAACGCCGAGAAGCAGCGGGTGAGTTTCGCCGTCCCGCACTTGGGGCAGGTAAGCTCTTCCTCGTCACGCTTGCTCAGTACGAGTTCCTCGAATTCGTGGTTGCAGGTGTCGCAACGGTACTCACGAATCGGCATAAGCGATTATAGGTGAGTGACTTTTGGCAGTCAAGTCCGGGATTTTGGCTAAGTTAAAGGCTGGCGGGGAGTTGGCGTCTGCGGGGATGCTCTACGCATTACGCATCACGCACTACGCCGGAACCAGACAACGTCGGGCGTCGTACGTCGAGCATGGAGCAGGTGTGCCCGAGTCGCGGTTCACAGTCATGTCCCCGCTGCGTACCTATTCGTAGCGAAGGGCCTGGATCGGGTTGAGGCGCGCGGCTCGTGATGCGGGATAGATGCCGAAGAATATCCCGACGCCGGCCGAGAAGCCCACGCCGACCAGTATGGTCCAGAGCGGCGCGGCTGCCTTCAGATGTGCAGCGAGTTCAACGACTTTTGCGATTCCCAGACCGAGGGCGACGCCGATGGCACCACCGACAAGCGAGAGCATTACGGCTTCGAGCAGGAACTGCCAGAGCACGTCCTGGTTGGTTGCGCCCAGCGCTTTGCGCAGGCCGATTTCGCGCGTACGCTCGGCCACAGCCACGAGCATGATGTTCATGATGCCGATGCCGCCCACAAGCAGCGAAATCGCGGCGACTGCGATCATGACGATGTACGCTACGCGCGTGATGTTGCGATAGATATCGCGGATGGTGTCCTGGGTGCTGATGCCGAAGTCATCCGGTTTGTCGTAGCCGAGCTTGTGCCGGCGCCGCATCAATTCCCGCACGTCGTCGATGGCCTTCTCGATTGGCACACCCTTCTTCGGCATCGCCGCCACGGCAATGCTGTACATGAGTTCGCCGAATCCGCGGCCGGGCGCGAAGTCCTTCTCGAAGCTGGTTATCGGGACGACGACGACGTTGTCCTGGCTCTGGCCGAGGAAACTGCCCTTGCGCGCGAGCACGCCGACGACCAGGTAGCTCTTGCCGTCGAGCACCAGCCGCTTGCCAAGCGGGGTCTCGTACGGGAACAGGTTGTCGACGATGTAGCCGCCGATGACGCAGACCTGGTGGCGGCGCAGGCTGTCGTCGGAGTTGATGAATCGTCCGGTCTCGACCGTGTAGTTCCCCACCTCGGCCAGAGCCGGGGTGGAGCCGCTCATGTCTACGTTCGTAACCTTGTTGCTCCGCCAGGTTATCTTGTTCAGCGTCCGGCTGCGTGAAGGTGCAACCTTGTCGATGGTCGGCAGCTGGCTGATCGCCAGCGCGTCATCCATCGTGAAATTCGGGCGTTTGTTGATTTCGTCCCAGTCGAGCCGGCCCATGCCGAAGGCGAACTTCTGGATGAATATCGTATTGGACCCGAGCGAGGAGATCTGCTTCTCAACCTCGTAGTTCATGCCCTGGATGAGCGACACGATGGCGATGACCGTCATCACGCCGATGATGATGCCGAGCGCGGTCAGGAACGAGCGCATGCGGTGGGTGCGAAAGGTCTCGAGCGAAAGGCGGAGCAGCTCGACTAAGCGCATGGCGCCAATTCCGAATGACGAATTCCGAATGACGAATCAATGAGGAAATCCCGAAGTCCTAATTCCGGGGCGCGATTAGTCATTAGGAATTCGCAATTGGGCATTTCTTCAGGAGACTATCTTCCCGTCCGCCAGGTGGATGATCCTGCGGGCGTGGCCGGCCACCGACTGGTCGTGGGTGACAAGGATGATGGTGTTGCCCTGCTCGGCCAGGGAGCCGAAGATGCGCATTATCTCGACACCGGTCTTGGAGTCGAGGTTGCCGGTCGGCTCATCCGCGAGCACAACCGAGGGCCGGTTGGCAAAGGCGCGGGCGATGGCAACGCGCTGCATCTCGCCGCCGGAGAGCTCGTTGGGGTTGTGTGTCATCCGGTCCTTGAGGCCGACCATCTCCAACAATTCGGCGGCGCGCGCCTGGCGCTCGCGGACCGGCATGCCGGCGTAGAGCATCGGGAGCTGGACATTGGCCTGGGCCGAGAGGCGAGGCAGCAGGTTGAAGGACTGGAAGACAAAGCCGATTTCCCGGTTGCGGAGATGGGCGAGCTCAATGTCATCGAGCGTCGAGATGTCGCGGTCGTTGAACCAGTAGCGGCCTGAGGTCGGCGTGTCGAGGCAGCCGAGAACGTGCATCAGCGTTGACTTACCAGAGCCGGACGGGCCCATGAGGGCAGCGTACTCGCCCTTGTCGATTTCGAGTGTAACGCCGGCCAGCGCGGGGACCTCGACCGTGCCGGTCAGGTAGGTCTTGGTGATGTTGTCGGTGCGAATCAACATGGCTGGGAGGATAAATGACGAAACCCGAAGCCCGAATCCCGATTGAAGCTCGAATGGCGGAAATGTCTGATTCGGAACTGAGACATTCAGGTTTGATTCGTCATTCGGGTCTCGTCATTCGGACTTTGCCCGTCAGTCGGGCAGGCTGTCTTTGGCCGGCTTCGCCGACACCCGGTCGCCGTCTTCGAGTTTGGAGAGCGTCTTGTAGGGGCCGGTGACGACCTCGTCGCCCGGCTGGAGTCCCTCGGTGACCTGCATTTCGGTTTCGCTCGTCTTGCCGGTCCGGATGGGAGTCAGGACGGCTTTGCCGTCTTTCACGAGGAACACAGTCTCGCTCTCTTTGCCCTTGACCTCGCGCCGGCCCGATGCTTGCACCGGGATGATGAGCACGCTGTCGAGCTGGGCGGTCGTTATCTCGGCCCGGACGTTCATGCCCGGGCGCAGCGCCGGAGCGGTGCTGTCGAGCGTCACCTCGACCTCGAACGTCGTGCTCTGCTGCGTGGCACTCAGGACACTCTGGGTCGGCATGTAGGCGATGTTTGTAACGTGTCCGGCGAAAGAGGTGTCAGGCAGAGCGTCGACAAAAACCCGGGCCGGCTGGCCGAGCACAACCGAAACGACGTCGGCCTCGCCCACGTCGATGAGCGCCTGCATCCGCGACATGTCGGCGAGCACCATCAGCACGGTGCCGGAGTAATTCATCGTGCCGATCATGACCGCCTCGCCTTCCTCGATGTTGAGCTGCGCGACAGTGCCGGATATGGGCGCCTTGATGACAGTCTTGTCATACTGATCGGCGGCCTGGTCGTACTGGGCGTTGGCCATCTCAAAGGCGGCGCGGGAAGCCTCGTAGTCCTGCGCCGCCACGAGTTTCGCCGCGCGCAGACTCTCGACCCGGGCATAGCTCTGTTGGGCCTGTTCGAGGCGGGCCCTGGCGAGGAGCATGTTCGCCTCATAGCTGCGGCGGTCGAGCTCCAGCAGCAGTTCACCGCGGTTGACCCAGTCACCCTCTTTCACCGGCAGCTTGTCCACGGTTCCCATTACCTGTGCCTGCAGGCTGACCTGGGCCTTGGCGCGCAGCGCACCGGTGGCGGATACCTTGGAGAGGATCGGGCCGTACTTCACCTTCCGGGTTTCCACCTCGGTGCCGCCGCCCGACTTGCTCTTGAGGTTGGCGACGACGATGAGGCCGATTACGGCCACGGCGGCAACGATGATGAGGATGGTACGCGCAGGTTTCTTCATTCGGCCTCCGTTCTACCGGGCCTGCGGCTGCGTGCGGCCCAGCAGATAGCTGATCTGCGCCGCCTGCACGTAGGTGTCGGTCAGCGCCGTGATGTAGGTCGCATTGGCCTGTTCGAGCGCAGTCTCGACGCTGAAGAAGTCGATGAGGGAGATCGCGCCGAGCCGCTGCTGCTCCTGCGCGAGGCGGTGCAACTCCTGGTTCAGCTCCAGGTTCTTCCTGGCGTAGTCGTAGCGCTGTTGAGCCTCTTCATAGCCGATGACCGCGGTTGCTGCGGCAGCGCGCACCTGGTAGCGGGCGGTCATTGCCGCGGCCCGGGCCCGGCGCGAACCGGCAATGGCGTCGGCGATGTCGAGCGCAAAGGACTTGAGGTCGAGCAGTGGGAAAGAGAGCCCGATGCCAGTGGTCACCACATCTCTATCGCCCCAGTCCTTGAGGCTCTTCGGCATCGATGAGTCGGAGTACTGCGACCGCCAGAAGGCTGACACCGAGGGCAGAATCTGGCCGACCGCGCCGATGGTGCCGATGGTGGCGATGGTGC
>JAFGRF010000201.1 GCA_016935295.1 Caldifarciminota bacterium
GCTACCGGCGGGTCCGTAAACTCCTCACCTGCCATCGCGTCCGACAGCACGATCTACTGCGGGTCGGATGACAACTACCTGTACGCCCTGACCATCGGGGGCGCGCTCAAGTGGCACTACGCTGCCGGAAACGACATCGAAGGTTCTCCGGCCGTCGCCGCTGACGGTACGGTCTACTTCGGCTCGCTCGACGGCTACCTCTATGCTCTTAACCCGGACAGCACACTCCGGTGGAAGTTCGCCGTCAGCGGCCAGGTCCGTACCTCGCCGGCGATTGCGCCGGACGGCACAGTCTACTTTGGCTCGGTCGACAACTACCTCTATGCCCTGGATTCCGGGGGCAACCTCAAGTGGTCCCACGAGACGGATGACAACGTCAATTCCTCACCGGCAGTAGGCTCGAACGGCACAATCGTTTTCGGGTCTGACGACAACAGCCTGTACGCCCTTGGCCCGGACGGCGTCCTGACCTGGTCGTACCCCACCGGATACGACATCGAGTCGTCGCCGACCATCGGCCCGGACGGGAAGATCTACTTCGTCGGGCACGACGGCTACCTCTATCAACTCAAGGGCACGAGCCCGCTCGCCGGTTCGCCGTGGCCCAAGTTCCGCCACGACCTGAAGAACACCGGCCGCTCCGGCGCCGGACGCTGGTAGAGAACCGCGAACATTTCAGACTGGCGATTGTAGATAGCAGATTGGCGGAAAGGCAGGGACGGCGGCATTACGGACTGCAGATTGGGGATGCACCGGAGCGCGGAACCGTGAGTCGTAGGCCTAAGGCGAGTCACGGGCAGTTACCCGTCCGTTTTGACAGCCCCGTCCGCCAACGTACGGAAGTTCGCGGCTGTGTTTTTCTGTCACCCGAACGAATCAAGACCCTCGGCAAGCACTACAAGAAGTAGCCCGCGACCGCGTCCTTCGGCGAGACGATCCGCGGCCGATGGCCTGATGAACCGGCCGGAGATGCAGAACAGTGTACCGATTCTCACAAGTATCCGGATGACACAGTCCTGACACAACACTTATACCGGCTTTGTAGAAGGGGTCTATCATAATGCAGGAACGTTGGAGACTTGGGCCCGTCAGGTAACAGTCCTTCTGCCTCACCAAGGTCTGCAGCAGGGCAGGAGAGTAGCGTCACACCACGCGCGCTCTCCTGCCCTGCCAAGCGCGACTCGCTTACCGGCATAGGTCGCGTTTTGTCACGGACAGGTCTCCGAGCAGGTTGTTGGCACCGTGTGGTGTTCGTCTTGAGTGGATGTAGTCGAAGGTGAAGAGAATCTCGTCTGCGCACGCTCGTGATCCGCGTTGCACCCACGCCGGCCGCGATGGCTCTCTTTGACTCTTCCTGAGATTGGAGGATAATCGGCCATGCCCAAGCAAAGGGAATCGAACTCGAGGGCGCGCGAGCGCGGGCACGCCCGGTGCGTCGTGAAGATGCACGGGCCCGTGCGCGGCCACCCGCTTGCCATCATCTGCACTGCCGGGCCAAGTGTCTCACTCACCGCCCCGCGGCGCGACGGCACTTATTCCGAACCCGGCGCGCACACTGACCTGGCTACGCTCGTTGATAACGGCATGGCCGCAGTCCGCATCAACTTCTCGCACGTCACCAAATCCGGATTCGCGCGCGTCGACCGGCTGATTGCGGCCGTCCGGACCATCGAACGGCAGAAGCGGCAGCCGATTCCCATCATCATGGACCTGGAGGGACCGAAGATCCGCCTGCGCCGTCTGGTCGTGTCTGCCGGCCACAGGCAGGTAACGGTTCCCGACCTGGAGCTGAACCAGGGTGACCGGGTCGAGTTGTCGCCCGCGCTGACCGGGCAGCCTATGACACCGGGCACCAAGGCCCGACTCCATCTCGTGTATCCCAAGAACCTGCTCGGTGAGGTGAACAGCGGCGACACCATCGTGGTCGGAGACAGCGATGTCTTTCTCCGGGTCGAGAGCAAGGTCGCACCGGCGACCATCACCTGCGTGGCGCAGCACAAAGGCAGACTGGTGGTCGGCAAGGGCGTGGACCTGCCTGACGTGCCCGGCGGCCGGCTCGCGGCCGGACCCAAGGACGTAGCTGAGGACTGGCAGGCCCTGCGCCGCGGGTTCGACGTAGACCTAGTGGCGCAGTCGTTCGTCCAGGGCGGGAACGACATCGACGACCTAGTTGACATGATGAAGGAAAGCCCGTGCGGACCGCGGCCGATAGTCGCGAAGATCGAGTCGCGCCTCGGCTACGAGCGGGCGGCCGAGATACTGGGCCGGGACGCCGTGTTCGGACTGATGGTGGCGCGCGGCGACTTGGGCAACATGGTAGCATACGACGAGATCCCCAGGGTACAGAAGTCCCTCATCGACAAGGCCAACGTGGCCGGAAAGCCGGTCATAGTAGCGACGCAGTTGCTTGAATCGATGATGCACCGGCCGCGTCCTCACCGCTCCGAACCGCAGGACATCACCACAGCCATCGAGGAGGGAGCGGATGCACTGATGCTCTCCGGTGAGACAGCAGCCGGCGATTTCCCGCTCGAGTCAGTCCAAGTCATGGCCCGGGTCATCGCTGCCAGCGTGCCGATCAGCCGCAGGCGCTACTTGGAGAAGTTCGAAGGTACGTACAGCAAGGAACCGGCCGACCGAATCATCCACGTCCTGGGCTACCCGATCTGCGAACTGGCTGAGGTCGCCAACTCGCCTTTCATCATGTCCTACGCCACGACCGGAATCAGTGCCACGATGATATCCCGGTTCCGGCCCAAGATGCCGATTCTGGCGCTGACGCCAAACGTGGAGACTGCGCGCCTGCTGCGGCTGCTCTACAACGTCTGCCCGGTGCTCGTAGACCCTGGCGGCCCGGACCTGCCACGCCGGCCCGAGGATGCGATCCGGTTCTGCCGCAAGGTAGTCGAGGAACTGGGGCTCGTGGGCGAGTTCGACCTGCCCGGCCGCCACATAGCGCTGACCCTGCAGCCGCGCATCCCGAACGTCCGCTCCCGTTCAGTCATCGTTTTCCGCTGGTAGTCTGTACGCGAACCTCTGGCTCCCATGACTTGCTGACCGACTCAATGCGCGGCTTGCCGCCAGCCCGCGGTGGCGGGACTGCACTCAACGTCATCCACACACTCCGCCCTGGGATCAACCCGCACACGCATGGCCCCGAACGGGTCGGTGCGCAGAATCTGCGCAGTGGCAGACCAGAACGCATCAGCTTGACGTGAGCCAGCGCCAGGGTAAGCTTGTGCGCTGTCGATGAATACCCGAGGCCGCTGCTATCCTCTCCTCGCAACACTCGCGGTCGCAGCGGTGCTGCGATGCACGTGGGATGCGCCTCGGGACAACCCGCTCGACCCCACACTCGGCGGTAACATCAGTGGCCGGGTGCTGACTCGGCGCGCGACGCCGATCGCTGGGGCCAGCGTTAACCTGCCCAGCGCCGGCCGTGTTGTCGCCACCGACTCCACTGGCAACTTCGAACTCCACGGGCTGCCGGAAGAGACCGCGTGGATCTACATCACTGCGGACGGCTACGCGTCCGATTCTGCCCGCGTGGTCCTGGCCAAAGGGGAAATATACACGCTAGCCGTCTATCTTGACGGACTACCGTATCTGCAAGATTGCAGGCTGACGACCCACGTGTACGGACGGAACTGGCCGCCCAAACCCCTCACGTTCTGCACGCTGACCGCCGCTGCTGGCGATGTCGATGGCGCGTCTGACGTGGATTCGGTCTGGGTCGAGATACCTAGTATCGGCTACTCGAAACGTCTCGTCTACAACTCAGACCAAAGGCTGTTCGTCCAGACTATCTGGGCCACCGACCTGCCCGGTGAAGCTCTGGACACACTGGTCGGTCAGGAAGTACGGTTCAAAGTGGCTGACTTGGAGTCGGCGGTAGCGACAAGCTCTTTCGCGGGCGTCAGCCGAATCATCGCCGATCTGCCGGAGCCGACATTCCCGTTCGGGGGCGTGGACACCTTGTCCAGCGACACGCTCTTCCTTTGGTACCGGTTCGACCGCGGCTTCGGTGTCCGCTACCATGGACAGGTAGTCAGAATCGAAGGCGGAAACCCAGCCGGCGTCGTGACCGAGTTTGACACCCCAGATACTACTCAACTGGTCAACTCGGGGCACCTGGATTCGGGCGACTACTACTGGACGATCGAGGTCATCGACGGGTTCGGAAACTCGTCCAGGTCGGCCGAGGAGCTCTTCCATGCCGACTGACATACGCGAAGCGCTGTTCCGAGTCAGCCAGCTGTTCAACTCGATGCTGGACCCGGACACGTTGTTCGGCCAGGTACTCGACGAGGCGCTCGAAACCATGAACGCCGAACGTGGGCTGCTGCTGCTCACTGACCAAGAAACGGGCAGGCTGGAAGTGCGCGCAACCCGGCACGTCGATGGCCCGGTGGAAAAGGAATTGAGCGGCGTATCCCGGACCGTGCTCGACGAGGTCGTCGCAAAACGTGAGGCAAGGGTGTTCGTGGACGCGCCCTCCGCATTCCCGGCTGCGCAGAGTATCATCATAGGCCAAGTACGCTCTGTGGCGGTGGCGCCGCTGGTAAGCCGCGAGAAGCTGGTCGGGGCCATCTACGTGGACAGCCGTACCGACCGTAGCGTCTTCAGCGATGACGCGCTGCTCTTCCTGCGTCCCTTCGCCAACATCGCTGCCCTGGCCATTGAAAACGCCCGGCTCTACTCCGACCTCACGACGGAAGCTGTGAAGCTGCGCTCGGCCATGGGAGAGTGGCAGCAGTTCCCGGAGATCGTAGGCCGGAGCCCGGCCATGCAGACCGTCTACGAGATGATGGCTCGGGTCATTCCGACCGACGCACCCGTGCTGATAGCCGGCGAGACCGGCACCGGCAAGGAGTTGGTGGCGCGGGCGATCCACTATTCCGGGCCGCGCAAGCAGGCGGCCTTCGTCGCCGTAAACTGCGGGGCGATACCCGAGAACCTGCTGGAATCCGAGCTCTTCGGCCACCGTAGGGGTTCCTTCACCGGCGCGGTTACTGACAAACAGGGCCTGTTCGAGGCGGCGAACGGCGGCACGATTTTCCTCGACGAGGTGTCGGACCTGCCGCGTCCGCTTCAACCCAAGCTCCTGCGCGCTCTGCAGAGCGGGGAGGTACGCCGGGTCGGCGATGTCGACAACCACCACGTGAACGTACGCGTGATGAGCGCGACGAACCGCAACCTCGGACAACTTGTCCAGGAAGGCAAGTTCCGCGAAGACCTCTACTACCGGCTGAACGTCATCCCGATCGACCTGCCGCCTCTACGCCAGCGCAGAGATGACATCCCGCTACTGGCTGGCCACTTCCTCGCGACCAGCGCCAAGCGCCAGGGCAAGAAGGTGGACGGCATCGACAAGCCGGCGCTGGACAAGCTCGTGAATTCCTCGTGGCCGGGCAATATCCGCCAGCTCGAGAACGCCATCGAACGGGCCGTAGTGCTCTGCTCGGGCGGCAGGCTCACCGAGAACGACATAATGCTCCCGCAGCCGGCTGACACTGACCGGCCGATTGAGGGCACCGCCGCCGAAATCCAGAAACGCGTGGTCCTCGACCGCCTCAAGGCATTCAACGGCAACCGGACGCGAACCGCGGCCAGCCTTGGTATCTCACGTCGGACCCTGCTCAACAAGCTGGCCGAGTGGAAACGCGAGGACGAAGCGAAAGCTCAGGCTCGAAGCTCGAAATCCGAATGACGATTCAAGGACTGAAGACCAAGGACAAAGGCTGAGGTTGTGAAGCGAACTGATCGGTATCAGATTGTCGAGACCATCCAGGAGGGTATGGCTGCGGTTACGTACAAAGCTCACGACCGCGTCCTGGACCGCACCGTCCTTCTGAAGGTGCTGCACACGCGCCTGGCCGCCGATGTCGACTTGGTCCAGCGGTTCCGGCGGGAGGCGCTGCTCCAAGCGCGACTGAAACACCCCGGTGTCGTCACCGTCTACGACTTCGGAACCGAGGACGACTTCTACATCGCCTCGGAGTTCGTCGAAGGCAGAACCCTCGACAAGCTGCTCGCGGAAAAGGGCCGGCTGAGGGTCGATGAACTTGCTCCCATTCTGCAGGCAGTGGCGCGGGCGCTCGCATACGCCCACGCGCAGGGCGTGATTCACCGCGACCTCAAACCGGCCAACATCATGATTGCGGACTCCGGCGATGTCAAACTGACCGATTTCGGCCTGGCCTGCGCGCGTGACTTCGGCGAGCTTACCCAGGAGGGGTGCGTCATCGGCACGCCGTCCTACATGTCGCCGGAACAGGCCCGGGGCTTAAAGGTGGGGCCGGCCACCGATATCTTCGCTCTCGGGGTCGTCGTCTACCAAGCTCTGAGTGGCGTGAACCCCTTCGCCGCCCCGAGCTATGCTGAGGCGTTGAGCCTGGTACTCAACCACCGGCCTCGCCCCCTATCGGAAGTCGTGGCTGGACTGCCGCCAGGCCTGGGTGAGTTCGTCGGACGGATGATTGCCAAGAGCGCCGCCGAGCGTCCGGGCTCGGCCGAGGAGTTGACGGGGCTGCTCTCCGCGCCGACGA
>JAFGRF010000202.1 GCA_016935295.1 Caldifarciminota bacterium
AACCCGTATTCACCCCGGTACCAGTACTGCCAGCGCTCGTCGCCGTCCGGCTCAAGCGAGAAGATGAAGGCGTCGAGATAGTCGTCATCCCGGCAGCCCTGTCCGCCGATGTACAGGTTGCCGCTGCCCCAGACGATGTCCTTGACGTGGTCGAGGTTGAGCGCGCCCCGGCCACCCGGGTCGTATGAGTAGCTCCAGCGCGGCGACCCGTCGGGCGCAAACGACCTGGCAGCGATGTCCGGCAGCAACTGCGGGCCGGACGACCCGCCGACGTAGACATTGCCATCCGCACCGGAGCAGATGGCGAGAGGATAGAACAGACTGTCGAACTGCGCCCAGCGCACGGCACCGGAGGCGGCAAGGCTCACCACCGCCCCGACCGGCCATTGCGTGTCTGTCAGGTAGCCGCACACGTAGATGTGGCCGTCGCTGCCGACGCAAAGGTCCTGCACCCGGTCGGACGCCGTGCCTGCGGCGCCAAGGGTATCCAGCCAGACCTCGGTCCCCGCCGAATCGAGCGCTGCGACCGCGAACTGCCAACCGTAGCCGGGGATGCTGACCCAGCCGCCCACGTAGACGCCATTGCCCTCTCGTGGGCAGATTGCAGTGGCCAGGCCATCCCATCCCGACTCCCCGCACGCCTGGTACACCCAGCGCCGCTCGCCCCACCGGTCCTGGCACACGACCGTGAACCTGCGGTCCGACCAGATGGCGTGGACCGAGCCCGCGGTGTAGATGAGCCCGTCGTTGCCGATGCAGATATCCTCCGCACTCCCGGGAAGCCCGTTGTCTACCCAGCGTTCGGCCCCGGCCGACGACAGCGCGACGACGAGGAAGTTGGAGCTGTCCGGCTCGTCGACGTCTTCGCCAGCGAAGTAGCACGACCCATCCGGCTCCACCGCGCAGCACCCGATGAACTCATCATCGATGTGTGCCGGCCCATCATGTTGATACTCCCAGCGCTGGGCCGACGCCGCAACCGCGACTACCGCGAGCACAACGCAGACCCTGCTCATCTCGACCTCCTACCTTGCCACTAGCACCTTGGTCACCATCGAACCCTTGAACCCTCGGTCCCTCGAATCCTCTCCTCTCACGAAGTAAACGCCGGGTGTGAGGTGGGTGACGTCGTTGGCGCCGGGGGAGAGCACAGTGACCCGCCGGCCGGAGATGTCGAGCAGGGTGGGCTTGAGATGTCCGGCGCCCACATCCTGCGGCAGCTTCAGCACGCCGCGGGCGATGGTTGCACCGCTAGATGGCAACTCCTCTTCGGACGAATCCTCCTGCAGCCCGCTCTGGCTGTCACGGATGACCGCGATCCGGTTGCGACTACCGAACGCCGAGTACGTCCGGTTCATGCTCGGATTCCAGGCGTGCGGGAACGGGAAACTGTCGGTCTCGACCGTAGCCACAGGCTGCAGCGTGGTGCCGTCCAGCGCCTCTATACGGTTGCCGTCGTTGACATAGCAGTAGAGCTTGTCGCTGACTTTGTTGTAGAACAGCGTACCGGAGTGCGGGCGGATGTACCGACCTGTCACGTGCGTTCCGGTGGTTCCGCGGTACGCATCTACCCTGCCTCGGTAGTAGTCCTCAACGTAGAGCAACTGAGCCGCCTGGTTGTAGGCGAGGCCGGTCGGGCCGTGGCGCACAGACACGCGCTGGATGACCGAATTGGTTGTGCAGGCTATGTAGTAGAGTGAGCTTTCGTGCTCAGGGTACTCGCAGCTGACGAACAGGCGATTCAGTTGTGCGTCCCAACAACCGTCGTTTGGATAGGCTCCGACACTTACCCCGCCGCAGACAGTGTCCGCTACGCCGTCGATCACGACAACTTCGTCGCGGAAGAGCTCGACCGAGTACACACGGTTCGTGACCGGGTTGCACAGCATTCTCTTGCTGTAGCTGTTCTCCAACTCGATACGCCCGACTACGGTATCAGGCCCGGTGTCGAACACCGTGAACCCGCGGCTGGCGCAGTAGAGCTTGTTCGTCGTCGGGTTGTAGCAGCAGCGGTAGAGACTCGCCGTGTCGGCCAGCAACCTGATCACGGTGTCGGCCAGCGCATCTACGACGGCAATTGGGTAGGGCCCGCCCCCGCAGTAGACCTTGGCGGCGGTCGGGTGGGCAAAGAGACCAAAATAGCCAGGTGCGAAGCCGAGGGGAATCGTCCCGATGATATCGTTCGTCTGGCCTGATATGACGGTGATGCTGCTGTCAAGGCGGTTCGCGCAGTAGACTTTGTCGGTCGGCAGGCTGTAGCACATCGCGACCGGTTCGGTCGAGTCCGGCAACTGGATAACTGTTTCCAACCACTGGGCGGAAGCGACTGAAAGCAAACAGCAGATGGCCGGGAGCCCCAGGCGAGATTTCATACCATCCTCCTACCTCGTCACGACCACCTTCGTCACCCTCGACCCCTCGAACCCTTGAATCCCGGAACCCTGCGGTGTCAAGAAGTACACCCCCGGCCGCAAAGGACGCCTGTCCATAGCCTCCCGGCCGGTGATGTCGAGGATACGCCCATCGAATCGCTCAAGCTCAACCCCCCGCGTCACGGTCGAGTTCATCCTTCCGCCTTCATCCTTCAGCCTTGGCAGACCGCCCTCAGCCTTTTCCTCCACTCCCGCCTCCCACGCCAGCTTCACCAGCCAGAGGTCGTTGCCGCCCGCCCCGAAAGAAGCGGTGCAGCCGGCCGCGATGTAGGCGTGGTCCGGCGTCTCGGCAACCGCGTAGGCGATGTCGGCGCTGCCCCCGCCAAGCCGCTTGGTCCACAGCGTGCCGCCATCCGCGGCCAGGCGCAGGAAGTACATGTCGGAACTGGCGCCCGTGCCGACCTGCCCCGCGACCAGGAAGCCGCTGTCGGACGTCGGGCAGATGGCGTTGGGAACCAGGCGGCTCGGTCCTGCGAACTCCCTCGTCCAGAGCGTGTCGCCGAGCGAGTCGGTCCGCACGACGAGCGCGTTGTCGCCGGCATAGCCGGCCAGAGCATAGCCCCCGTCCAGCGCCCGGCACGCACCGTACGCCGCGTCGTCGGTCCCGGGATTCCCGTACCGCCGCGCCCAGAGCGAATCACCTGTGGGCCCGGTCCTGAGCAGCAGGAAATCACCCCCGCCACCCAGCCCGGTGCTCCCGACAATCACGTAGCCGCCGTCCTCGACCTGCCGGACCCAGTACGGCACGGGTGACCACTCGCCGACCGTGTGGACCCGGGTCCACGCATCGGAGCCATCCGGGTTGAGTTTGAGCTGCCATATCCAGCCGGGAACCGAGGCCGAGTACGCCACGACGATGAACCCGCTGTCCGCGGTCTGCTCGACCGCGTGGCCCCAGTTGTACTCGTCTGCCCCGTAGAGATAGGTCCAGGCGCTGCCGCCGCCGGCATTGACCCGGGTGACATAGACCCTCTGGTTCAACTGCCCCCCGTGCTCGGTCCAGCGCTGGTGGCCGACAACCACGTAGCCGCCGCCCGGTGCCAGGCAGGCGTCATTACCATAGGTGGTATCGGACCCCAGGGAACGGTCGAGTATCGGCGTGCCATCCTCGTCGGTCACCAACAGCCAGGCGCGGGGCCGGACACCGTCCATCGTCCTGCCGCCAATTGCATACCCGCCGTCAGGGGTTATACGCACCGAACGGCCCTCAT
>JAFGRF010000203.1 GCA_016935295.1 Caldifarciminota bacterium
GATCGCATCGGCCGCACCGGGCTTGGTCGCGACCTGCGCCGGCATGTCGAGCGGACCGGGCAGTACGTCCACGGCCAGGTCAAGCAGCACGTCCACGCCGACCTGGGTCAGCGCGTCGCCCGCGACCAGCGGGTAGACGACACCGGCTTTGATGCCTTTCCTGACTGCGGCGCGCATCTCGTCCGGTGCGATGTCGCCGCCCTCGATGAACTTCTCCATCAGGGACTCGTCAACCTCGGCTGCGGCTTCAATCAGCCTCTCCTTCCACTGGCTGATGGCATCGGCCATGTCGGCCGGTACGGAAATCTCCTTGCGGACACCGTTCTCGTAGGTGTAGGCCTTGTCGTTCAGCAGGTCGACCACGCCGACGAGGCCCGCCTCTTTGCCGATGGGCAGGAAGACGGGCGTTACCCGCGTACCGAAGGCCTTGCGCAGGTCCTCGGCCGTCGCATCAAAGGCAGTGCGCTCTTTGCCGAGCTTGGTCACGAAGACGGCGCGGGGCAGCCTGGCGTCGTCGAGCCGGCGCCAGACCATTTCGGTGCCGACCTCGACTCCGGAAGAGGCATCGACCACCACTATGCCGTTGTCGACCGCCCGTACCCCCGATACGACGTTGCCGAAGAAATCGGCGTAGCCCGGGGTATCGACCAGGTTGACCAGCGTCTCCTTCCATTCGCCGTGCCCGAGCGACAGGTTGATGGAAATCTTGCGGCTGATTTCGTCTTCGTCGTAGTCCAGGAGCGACGTCCCCTCGGCCACCGAGCCGAGCCGGGTGTTCTGCTTCATTGCGAGCAGCAGCGCCTCGCAGAGCGAGGTCTTGCCCGAGCTGGCATGGCCGAAGAAGCCTAGATTGCGGATACGGTCCGCGCTGTACTCTTTCAAGGGATCCTCCTGAAATCTTGTATGAGTGTTGCGCGGTATCATAGCGAAGCTGTCAGGCAAGTCAAGCCCAGTGCCCTGATTTCGGGACTGACGATCATGAAGACACGTAACCGGATTGAAACGGGCCTCTGAAACCGCCGATGCACGCCGACCAACGCCGATGGGCGTCTCGGGTCCGAGACCATATCCATGTCTGTCTGCGTTGGCCTCGAAGGCCCTCGTACGACAGCGCACGTGTGGTTCAATGTCATAGCGGCCGGAGACGCGTTCCGGGCTCGTTTCACCGTACGGTTCTGTCAACGCAGAGCGATTCTGTCATACCCTCTGCAAAGCTGAAACGTCATAGGGCATTGACCGGTTGGTCTGTGCAGCCCCGGGTTGAGCGTGCAGACGGCGTAGCGGGACTTCTCCGGCGCGGGGATGGGAAGCATGGACGGAGCCGTCAAACCATTCCTGTACGTCGACGTGGGTTGCCGCCAGCCTGGTGGTCCGTCGGGAGGGCAGTAGTTGGTAGCGGATTCCGTGCAGGCTGATGGGGTTGTCTTTCTCGACGTTGCGGCAGTGGTGGGCGCAGAGGATGGTGTGCATGTCCATGCCCGGCGGCAGCTTGCGGAAGGCGGAGGCGGGACTCCGGGGCTTTACGCCGAAGCGTTTGGCGTACTTGGGGATGAACACACGGTTGAGATAGTCGGTGGCGGCTGCGGCGGTCTTGATGCCGGCCCGGCGTAGCTCGGCGACCAGCCGGCCTTGGAATGAGCCATTGATGCGCTCGCCTCGGCCGCGGGCCTGCGGGGTAAGGGCGAAAATGAGCTGGACGGCCAGACGATCCATGGCGATCTCAAAGGCGGTGGGCTCGTCATCCCGCTGGAACCGATGGGTACCGCCGTGGCGGGTGGTGGTGAACTGGCTGGCCTTGTCGAGGTACAAGCTATTGGGGAGGCCGTAGCGGCGGAAGACATGATAGAGTACCGTAAAGCAGGCGTCGCGTGTCTCCTGCGGTACGAAGAGGCCATAGAGCGGTATGCCGGTGGCATCGTCGGTCGAGAGGATCAGCGTCAGCTTGGGCAGGTCCGGCCCGAGCCAGAGGTGCGGGCTGCCATCGAGGAAGAGCATGGTGCCGAATTGAGCCTTGCGCTCGCGGCGGCGGCGATGATGATGAGTGTGGTGCGGTTTCGGGCCAAGGCCTTCGGCTCGGAGCCAGCACCGGACGGTTTCGCGGCTCAGGCTGATGGCAAACTCCTCGGCCAAGGTCTCGGTAAAGTGGGCGAAGTTGAAGTCGAAGCAGTGTTTGCGGTAAATGCGAATGACTCTCTGCTTGAGGTGAAGGGGTTTGGCGTTGGCTGGAGTATGGCCGTGATTGCCATGGCGGACGCCATCGGCGCCGTGCCTGCGGACGCTGGCCTTGAGGCGGAAGACCTGGCGGCGACTCAGCCCAAGCATCTTGGCGGCCACCGTAGAGCTGAGTGCCGCGACGACGGTCTGCTGAATCACGCTGTAGCGTTTCATGTCCTGTTCAGAGTAGGTGACTGGCTGTGACATGCCGCCATCATAGCGCCCGACACCGCAAGGTATGACATAATCGCTCTGCCATTAGCCTATGACATTATCGCTCTGCGGCCACATTTCACCGTACGGTTCTTGACTCTGGCGAGGCTTCTGATAAGATAGCCGCCCATGCTCAAACTGACTCCATTTCATGACCGGCACGTGGCCGCGGGCGGCAAGATGGTCGACTTCGCCGGGTACGACCTGCCGGTCCAGTTCCACGGAATCATCCCGGAACACACCCGGGTCCGGACCACGGTCGGCGTCTTTGACGTATCGCACATGGGCCGGATCGAGGTCCGCGGCAAGGATGCGCTCGCGTTCGTCAACCGAATGACGACCAACGATGCGGCCAGGCTGGCGGTCTACCAGGCCCAGTACTCGGTCCTCTGCTATCCGGACGGCGGCATCGTCGATGACCTCGTGGTCTACCGGCTGCCCGACTGCTACTTCCTGGTCGTGAACGGCGCGAACAACGAGAAGGACACGGCCTGGCTGCGTGAACATCTGTCCGGTGACGTGCAGATGGAGAACATCACTGAACCGCAGGCGCAACTCGCCATCCAGGGCCCGAAGGCCGAGGCGACAATGCAGAAAATCTGCTCTGTCCCGCTCGCGCCGGTCGGGTTCTACTGGGCGGCTCACTGCGAGGTCGCGAGAGTGAAGGCGCTCGTCTCCCGAACCGGGTACACCGGTGAGGACGGATTCGAGGTCTACTTCCCGGCCACGAACGCAAGCAACGTCTGGGACGCGATATTCGAGGCGGGCAAGGAGTTCGACATCGAACC
>JAFGRF010000204.1 GCA_016935295.1 Caldifarciminota bacterium
CCCTAGCGATGCAATAGCGGACTCGAATAATCCGGAAGCCAGTTGTCTGGACAGCGACGGACGAACGGACGATGACGCGGAGACGATGGCTGTTCTTGCACCGGGAAGTAGGTGTATATAGAATCCTCTATTGAGCTGGCAACAACCATCTTTGGAGGCTTCTTGAAGAGAGCTCTAGTTCTTCTTGCTTTTGCACCGGCCCTCCTGTTGGCCGGAACCGTAACCTACACGCTAAACACGAGCCCGGCGTCGGTCCGGCTCTCGACGTACAACGGGTACGACGTTGTCGAGCTGCCGCAGGGCGCGGTCTCTCCTGACCCGGGCAAGCCGTCCCTGCCCGAGGTCGCGGTCACGCTTGCAGTCCCTTCGGACGCGCACGTGACCGGTGTTTCCGTCACGCCGCTTTCGACGACCGAGCTGGGTGTGTACAACGTAGTTCCTTCCCAGCCTGCCTATCCCCTCTCGAAGTCCGAGCCCGCCTGGGTCGGGCCTGAACCTCAGGTCTATTCGTCCGACGCCGCTTTCCCCGAAAGCGCCCTGCTCGGCTATCACTCCGGCTCGGCCGCCGGCTTCAGGGTCGTTTCGGTCCGGGTTTCGCCGTTCTCCGTGAAGCCGGCTTCGGGCCGGCTATCGCTGAACACGAAGCTGAGGGTGAAAGTGGACTATTCGGACGGAAAGGCCAGGACCACGCTGACCCCGGCGCAGCGCGACCGGGCTTTGGCTGGTCTTCGCTCGCTGGTCCAGAACCCCGAGGACCTGGAGCGGTTCGCGCCGACCTCATCGAGGACCGGACTGCCCGACATCGCCTATCTCATCATCACGACCGACGGGCTCGCGCCGGAGTTCGTGCCGCTCGCCGAGTACCGCACCAGCCGCGGCCTGCGCACGGAAATCCGGACAACCGAGTGGATCAGCCGCAACTACGAGGGCCGCGACCTGCAGGAAAAGACCCGCAACCTCATCCGCGACTACTTCGACAACCGCGGCCTCTCCTACGTGCTCCTGGCCGGTGACAATGACGAGGTGCCGTCGCGCCGCATCCGGGTGGTCGTGGGACAGGAGACCGGCAACATCCCGAGCGACCTCTACTTCGGCGACCTGGACTACTCCTGGGACTCAAACCAGAACGACCTGTTCGGCGAGATGTCGGACTCGATTGACCTGTATGCCGACGTCATCGTCGGCCGCGCCCCGGTCGACCGCGCCGCGCAGGTGCAGAACTTCATCGCCAAGGTCAAGACCTATGAGGGCAACCCGGCGACCGACTACATCAAGCGAAGCCTGCTCCCCTCGGGCTGGCTCTGGAAGTCAATCGGCTACCATGGCCGGTTCGTGAATGACTCCATCGCCGGCCTGACTCCGGCCGGCTGGACCGACGTGAAGCTGGAGAACCCGCCGAACTCCCAGGCAGTACAGGATTCGTTCGACCACGGGTTCGCCCTGTTCGACCCGGCCGGCCACGGCAACTCCGCCGGCGTCTACCACGAAAACGGCACGCCCATCTACTTGAGCGGCAACGCCTCCCAGCAGCAGAACCGCCGGCGCTACTCCATCATGACCTCGCTCGCCTGCACGCCCGGCGACTTCGAGGCCGAAGACTGCATCGCCGAAGTAGCGCTCAACTGCGATTCGGCCGGCTGCATCGGCGTGATGATGAACTCGCGCTACGGCTGGGGCACGCCGCCCTCAATGGGCCCGTCCGAGAAGCTCTGCGTCCGGTTCTACGACGAGCTGTTCAATTCGCAAGAGTATGTCATCGGCGTCACCCACAGCCGGTCGCGCGAGGCATATGCGGCCCCGGCCCGCTACGACGCGCTCTGGCGCTGGTGCATGACCGAGTTCAACCTGCTCGGCGACCCGGCAATCGACATCTGGACCGAGGCACCGGGCCAGCTCACAGTTGCGGCCGCTGATACGATTCTGACCGGCGGCCAGGACCTGTCGGTCGTGGTGACGCCGGCCTTCGCCGGCGCGCTGGTCTGCGCATGGAAGGGCAGCGAGGTCTTCGCCACCGGCCGGACCGATGGCTCGGGTCACGCAACGCTCGCAATCCACCCGGCCACCCCCGGCGAGCTCGAGCTGACCGTTACCGGCCACAACTACCTGGCCGGTGTCAAGACCGTGGCGGTAAAAGCCGGCTCGCCCGAACCGTTTGTGACGTTCGGCCGCGTCCGGATCGACGACGCGGGCCAGTACAACCCGAACAACATCCTCGAGCCGGGCGAGACCGCGAACCTCATCCTGACCGTCGCCAATATCGGCACCGGCCCGGCCGACAACGCCAGCGTCGTTGTGGAAGTCACGAGCGGTCGCGGCTCGCTGCCGGATTCGACCGCGGATTTCGGCACCATCCCGGCCGGCGATTCCGCAACAGCGTCGAGTCTCACAATCACAGCTGACCCCGGCGCCCAGCCCGGCTCAGGCCTGGAGTTACACGCCTCGGTCTCCTCCGGCAACTCGGAATGGGACCTGACATTCGAGGTGGTGCTCGGCTACCCGGGCCGCATCTGTGCCGAAATCGACACCGGCAAGGTCGCCCTGACCGTCACCGCCCGCGGCACCATCGGGTTTGACCGCGAGATTGGCAGCGCCGGACGGGGATTCCGTTTCCCGCAAAGCGACACGTCGTCCCTCCACTCAGCGAGTTTCTGCCTCACCGACAGCCCTGAATACGTCGCCGACCGGTTCTACAGCCTGACCGAGGGCTACGATGCCGACTGGCGGCTCGCCGAGAGCGTACACGCCCGGGCGCCGCTCTGGAACGCCGACGAGTACATCACGGCTGCTTTCGACGACGGCGGCCACTCGAACTCGCGCAACGTCCTGGTCCGACAGCACGCGATCGGTCTCGACGACCCGGGCAACGATGACTGGGTCATCCTCGCATACGACGTGCACAATGGCGGGAGCGAGGCCATCGGCGCTCACGCCGCCGTCCTTGCCGACTTCGACGTCGTGGCCACCGACCGGCTGCACGACATCGCCTGCACCGACGCGGGTCAGGCAACCGCCTTCATGCGGAACGTGCTTTCGCGGAACCGCTGGTGCGGGATCAAACTGCTGACCCACGAAGCCGCGGTCCGGCTCGCGTGCATCGACCACGAGCGCTACGTCTACCCTGACTCCGGCCTGAGCGAGGAGATGAAGTACCGGATTATGACCGGCCAGCTTGGCGTACCGAACTCGGACCGGCCCTACAACTGGTCGGTTGCGGTCTCAACCGGCCCGCTGACCCTGCCGCCGGACGAAGACCGGCGCGTCGCTTTCGCGTTCGTCGCGGCCGCTGACTCGGCGACCTATCTCGACGCCTGCCAGCGGGCCCAGGACTGGTACGACGCAAACGTAGGCGTGGCCGAAGCAAGCCCCAGGCTGCGGGCCGCAGGCTTCAAGCTCAGGGCATTCCCGAACCCGGCAGCCAATACTCTCAACATCAGCTTCTCCTCTCGCCTTCCTTCTCCCTTCTCGCTGCGCCTCTACGATGTCCAGGGCCGGCTGGTCCATTCGTCATTCGGACTTCGGAATTCGTCATTCCGGCTCGACCTTCGGTCCTTGCCGGTCGGCGTCTACAGCCTGCGCTTGACGTCGGGCCACGAGACCGTCACTCAGCGCGTGGCCGTCGTGCGCTGAGCCGGTACAACTCCACCGGGCCGCCCGCGTCTGCGGGCGGCTTGCTTTTCCCAAAGTTGACAACGCCGAGGCCCGCTCATAAGATGCAGACGGTGGAAGCAACGTACCGCGCTCTACTCGTGCTCCTGGTTCTGCTTGCGCTGGCGACGGCAGCGTCGGCGCAGGAGCCGGTGGTCATAAGGCTGAACGACGCGGTCGGCGATACTATCGACCGGGCCGAGCGCGACAGCTTCAGCCTGTTTCCAAACACCGCCGGGTTCGAGCAGGCAGCAGTCCTCGAGCTCCCCGGCCCCGAGATACTGGCCGAAGTCACGCTCGCACAAGGAGACTCGTCGCGACACATCTTCTACCGGCTCGAGCCGAACCAGTTGGAGAGAATACGCTTCCTTGTTAACAGCCGGGATATCGTAGCCGCGCAGCTCGATTCCGACTCCGGCGCGGCACAGGCGCTCGCAGCCTTCTGGCAGGAACTCGAGGAGCATCCGCTGCGAAGCATCGCCGGCGAGCCGGCGACCGCGGACGAACCGCCGGTGCCGAAGGCCACGGCCGAGAGCCGATTCAGCTACGCCCTGCACGGCGCCACGTTGGGTTCCGTTGTCGGCGGTTGCATCGGGGCATACGCGGGCTACACGCTCGAAGTGCCGGGACACTTCGAGGAACAGCAGTGCTGCGATATCTGGGTCTCGCCCCGCTACAGCGTTGACCTGCCCATAGTCATGGCCACCTCAATCGGAGCAACGGCGGTCGCCGGCGTCGCCGGATACGCAATCGGCGCTGCTCAGGACCGCAGGCCTGCACCGGTCCGGCTCGAAAGTGAAGGAAACGAGTGGCGCATCGGCTGCGCTGGCGCCGGCGTCCTGCCCGCCATCGGACTCGGGATTCTCGCCTACGCCGCAGCCAGGGGAACGATGTTCGGGAGAGAGCGTGATTGGACCTACACAATCGAGAACGACCCGGACGGCTGGTCAGCCCTGCCGGCGGTACTGACCGGCCTCTGCGTGTCGGTCGAGGTAGTCACCATCAGTTACCAAATCGGCCGCATGATTGACCGCCGGAAGGCAAAGGAGGCTGAGGCCCGGCAACGGGCGCTCGGGCGTGAACCATGAGACCGACAAGACTGGCGGGAACTCTGCTTCTGACGGCCGCCCTATGTCTGGCCGAGGAAGCCACCGTCCTCCAACTGCGAAGCGCGGTCGGCGACACCATCAGCCGGGCCGAGCGCGACAGCTTTCATCTGTTCCCCAATACCGCGAGTTTCCGGCATGCGGTGATGCTGCAACTACCCGGTTCGCTGCACTTCGCCAAGATTGCGCAGGCAGACGGCGACTCGCTGCTGCAGGTCTACTATCGAATCATGCCCGGCCAACTGGAGAGGATTCGCTTCCTCATTGACTATCGTGACTTCATGGCCGAACAGCAGAAAGTCGACTCGACGATTGCGCCCAGCCTGAAAGCCTTCTGGCGGGAGATCGAGGCCCATCCGCTGCGTGACATCTCGGGGCCGAATGTCATATCCGGTCCCGACGAATCGCCCCCCCATCCGTCGCTGTTGTCCGAGAACCGGTATCACATGACGGTGCTGGGAGCGACAGCCGGGTCCGCGCTCGGCGGCTGCGTCGGATCCTGGGCCGGCATCAAGGTCACGGGCGAAGCTGCCGCGACCAACTGCCTCGAACAGAACATCAGGGTGCCTGTGTACTCGGTCAGTCATCCGGTTTTCTGGACCACGGCCTGCTGCCTGACCGCGCTCGGTACGACCGGAGGCTACGTGGCAGGCGACAGGCTCGACCGCACGCGCCCCGCGACGCTCCCGCTGCCGGACGAAGACAAGGAGTGGCGCACAAGCTGCGCCATCGGCGCGGCAATACCGGCACTTGCCGCCGGCGCAGGCTTCTTTCTGCTCGCCGGGCCGCTTCACTACGGAAGGACCGATTTGCTGGGCGATATGCCGGACGACCGCTCGGCCCTGACCATTCTGCCGATGGCGCTGACCGGAGTCTGCATCGCGGTGGAGATCACGACCATCGGGTACTACATCGGACGCATCATCGATCGCCAGAACGCAGAGAAAGTGGAGAAGAAGCGCCGGGAATCGGGCCGCTAGAACTGACGGTGGACGACCCGTCCGCCGTAAATTGTCATCCAGACAGGGTTGTGTCCCAATCGGTAGACGATGTGACGGTAGTCCGGCACGTCGGTAACGACGACATCCGCAGCCTTGCCCGGCTCAAGCGTCCCGATTTCTGAATCGAGCTGCAATGCCCTTGCGGCATTAACCGTGATTCCGCTCAGCGCCTCCTCGATTGTCAGACCGTAGTGGAGACAGCCGAACTGGGCAGTCAACGGCTGGGCAAGCATAGGGCAGGAACCGGGATTGAAGTCGCTGGCGAGCGCCATAACGATGCCGAGGTCACGCATCTTGGCCACCGGCGGCTTGTGCGCCGCGCGCAGGAAGAAACAAGTGCCGGGCAGCAGCACCGCCACCACGCCGGCCTCGGCCATGGCCTCCAGACCCGCGTCCGACGGCCGCAGCAGGTGGCTGGCCGATGCCGCGCCGACCCGGGCCGCGACCTCAGCCCCGCCCGATGCTTCGATCTCGTCGGCGTGAATGGTGGGAACAAGACCGTGCTTCTTGCCCGCTTCGAGTATGCGCGTGCTCTCGGCCGCGTTGAAGACGAAATCCTCGCAGAAAACGTCGCAGAAACGCGCGAGTCCGGCTGACGCGACCGCCGGTATCATCTCTGTTTCCAGACGCTTTATGTACACGTCCTTGGGAGTACGCTTGGGCACGCTGTGCGCGCCGAGAAATGTCGGCACGACCCGGCAGAAGCCCAGTTCCCCGAGCCGGCGTGCAACGCGTAGCATCCGCAGCTCGACCTCGGTATCGAGCCCGTAGCCCGACTTCGCTTCGACCGTGGTCGTACCCCAAGCCATCATCTCGTGCAGCCGCTCAAGGGCGCGGTTGTACAGCTCGTCCTCGGTCGCCAGCCGGGTGTGAATCACGGTGGATAAAATCCCGCCTCCGGCCTGGGCGATTTCCTTGTAGGTCCTACCCGCGAGCCGCATCTCGAACTCATTCTGACGCCAGCCACCAAACACGAGGTGGGTGTGGGGGTCGATGAAGCCCGGCAGCACGACCCTGCCGTGGCAGTCCACTTCGGTCTCGCCCTCAGCCGCGGACAGTGGATGGTCGGCCACCTCGACAATCCTGCCCTCCCGAATTCTGATCGCACCATGCTCGACGATCCCCAGGCCGCTGCCGGCCATCGTCAGTATCTGCGAGCAGTCAGTGAGGAGCATTCCGGTATCGGTCATCGCAAGACTATACGTGGGGCGGTCTGGTGTTCAAGTCTGCCACTGCCGCCCGGATGGCTTGATTCTGCCGCGATGCGAAGTCTCGGCAGAGCAGTGACTTCCCGGTGGCTGGCTCTTCCTTCGGACTGCCGACACCCTTCACCTTCCAGCCGGAGTCTAAATTAGGGAGGAATTGGCGTTGACTGAGACCGGTTACAGCACTTCAGAGCGACCGCACTCCGGCCGGAACCTGATGCACAGACTGCGGCTGCACCGCCCTGGGCCTCCACTTCAGAAGACAGAACGGATGAGGACTACCGCGCTCACACGCCTGAAGCGCCTCATTCTCATCATCTACGGCCTGTGCATAAGGGTCAGGGTGCAGGGACATACCGGTGTCGTGACACCACTCAAACGCGGATTCATAGTCGCCGCAAATCACCTTAACGGTGCCGATTCGCTCATCCTCCAGGTTGCGCTACACACGAGGCTCTTTTTCGTCGCATCCCGGCGGTGGTTCGTTGGACCGGTCTCCCGGTTCATCATGTGGCACCTGTGCGACACCATCCCGGTTGAGTCCGGAGATGCAATGGGTAGCCTGGCCGGTCTGCGCCATTGCATCCGCGCCTTGAAATCAGGCGGCAGTATCGGCATCTATCCAGAGGGCGTTTTCAACCGGCATGGTCGCCCCGCCCGCGTTCGAAACGGCGCCGCCTATCTCTCCATTCGGACCGGCGCCCCGATTCTGCCGGTCTACATCAGGAACCTCAAACTCGACACCGAAGTCATCGGCACGAACCGCCCCATCGAGTGCTGGACCGGATTCCTGTCGGTGGTCGAGAACCTGTTCAACGTGGGGATTGAAATCGTCGTGGGTGACCCGATCCTGCCGAACGATACGCCGGACCAGAAACCGGAAGCACTACGTCCCGAAGTACGGCGCATCAACGGTGAGTTGGAACGAGAGTTTGCCCAGCTTGCCGCCTACCGCTAGAGTCCGAGGCTTCCAGGAGACACGCCCGTTGCCCGAAGCCGAGCTGGGTCGCTTCTAGTGCTGGATCAGGCGCAGGTCGCTGATACGCTGGAACCACGTCTCGACCTGTACCGTGCCGGCAATGGTATCCGGACGGCCGAACTTCGCGATGGCGTAGTGCCGGCGCACGGTTGCGAACGTGTCGGTCGTGTCGGCGAAGATGACCGTATCGGTGCCGACGACTGCCACCAGCGTCGAATCCTCGGCGAGTTTGAAGCTGCTGGCGTAGACGGTCGAATCGAACGGCGGCAGTGACAATTCACTCCCCGAGACGGACGTCAGCCAGTTGGGACGCCACGAACCGGTCGGAACCAGACCACCGCCGGGTTCGCAAGGTCCCCAGTCAGGACTGGCGACGTAGTAGTCCGGCCCGGAGAAACCGGCCGTCCAATCTGTGACATAGAAGTCGACGCGGGCAGCGTTGCTTGCATACTCCATCGTCGAAAGCGACCCGACGCCGCTGTCCCTGTCCCAGCCGTAGCCCGAATAGACCGCGTTGTTCAGCTCGCCCACTGCCATCGCGATCGTATGCACCGGCGTTGACGTCGGAGCCTGCGCCGCCGGATAGGATCTGCCGCCGTAGACGGCGGTGACACGGTAGCGGCCGGTCCTGCCCAGCGGATTGTGGTCCGTCTGCTCCACGCTGTCAGCCGCGCTGGCAACATCGAGCCACACCGCACTACCGATCTCCATGAAGGCAACCACGTAGCTGTCAGGCAGGTGTCCGCCCGGCGCGACCCAGCTCACCCGGACCGTCGTATCGCTCGCGGCAGTCAGGACAACTTCGGTCGGCGCTCCCTCATCAAGACGCCCGCACCCTGCCGTGCAGATGAGTACGACCAGCAGCGGGACGAGGAATCCGCCAGACGGCATGCGCGATCGGCCAGTCGGCTTCACGGTCCAAATATACGTCGGTTCGCCCGCCGTTCAAGCCGCGCGGTTCGATGCCGCCGTCCCGTCCCCACCAAGACGACGAAGGAACCGGGGGGCACAAGCCCCCCGGTTGCTCAAGTTCTGCTGTCCTGAGCTACTTCATCAACCAACGAAGCCCGGCGACCTTCTGGTAGGCAGTTGTCAGACTGATCTTGGCTCCCACAATCGAGTCGACTCTCACTTTGGCGAAGTTGTCTCCTTCGCCCCAGGTATTGGTCGTGTCTGCGCTGAGCCGCAGATAGTAGGTGCTGTCAACCATGACCACCAGGTCCGCTGAGTAGGTCCCCAGGGGATCAGCCATCGTCGCATCGTCGTAGCTCGCCGCGGCAGCCTTCAACGCGTTGCCGAACGCGCTCTGGGTCACTACCGCCCGGTTCAGCCTGATCCCACCGCCAGCGCTGTCCCCGTAGAAATCCATCATATACTGGCCGGGATACTGGCTGAGGGTGCAGGCTGTCACCTTGCCGTCGTCGTCGAAGCCGAATCCGTTGGCGTGCGTGCCGTCAAGGTCGGCGAAGAACTCGACCGTCGATTCGAGAACCTTGCAGCTAACCATGGCCGGGTCGCTCTTGGAGCTGCCTTTTACCGCTCTCACTTCTATGGTCGTGGCGGGCACTGTGATATCGAAGCTGTCGGCCGTGGTCGTGTAGACCGAATCGCCGGCCGTGATCTCGTACGACGCGGCGCCATCGATTGCGTTCCAGCTCAGGCGGAGCGTGCCTCCGTCAATGGCCGCCACCGGCGTCACGAAGGGTTGATCCAGATCGGCGCTGCCGTTCGTGGTGCTCTCGCACCCTGTACCGATGAGAGCCACCGCAATTGCGATGACACCTATCAGCATCTTGTTCATCATGTTGATCCTCCTTCGAGGGTCAGGTCCTTTCGAATCCTGCAACAGAATGGCATGGTGGCCTGCTGACGTTGATGCCGGGATGACGGGCAGACGGCGCCGCCCGCCGTGCGTACTCGTCCAGGGTCATGCCGGTCGATTTCGATGCGACAATATACACCCGTTCTCGCCCGATTCAAGTGCCGCAGTTGTAGCCCAAACCGGCCGGGAACATGGGCGCCGCGCCGCAAAACGACCGGGGAGCCGAAGCTCCCCGGAGATATGGGCCCTTCCGTCTCGGCTCAGTTAACCAGCCAGCGAAGGCCGCCTATGGTCTGGTAGGCCAGCCTGAGCGTGACCTTGTAGTATGTGCCGCTGGGCTGCTCGACAGATATTATCTTCGCCTTGGCGAAGTGGTCGCTGGTGGTCCAGGTCGTGCTGGAACTCAGCCAGATGGCATAGACACCATTGGTACCAGTAGTCAGCTGCGTTGTGTAACCGGTGCTCGCGGCCAATTCGAAAGCGTCGAAGTCAGTCGTGCCCGCGTCCATCAGCGTGTTGACTTTGTTGTTCTGAGTCCAGCCGTAGTCACCGGCGTTGATGAGACCAACCGGCGTAACTGACGCCTGGGCGTCGTCGCACACGAAATCAATGGATGCCTTGTTCGCGTCGTCGAGTGATAGTCCGGTCGCCGAACCGCTGGCGGTGAAGGCGAGACCGGACGGGTCGTTCGGGTCGGCATCGGTGATGCCGTAAAGCACCAGTGATGACGTCTCAACAACCTTGCAGTCAATCATCGCCGGGTCGCTCTTGTCGCTACCGTTGACCGCCCTCACTTCGATGGTGCCGGTCGGGTAAGATACGTCAAAACTGGTGGAAGTCGTGGTGTGGGTCGAGTCGTCGGTCGTGATTTCGTACGACTTCGCGTCGGTGATCGCGGTCCAGGTCAGCCGCAGCGTGGCGCCGGTGCTAACGGCCTCAGTCGAAACATTCGGCTTGTCCAGCGTAACAAGCGTGTCGCAACTCGTACCGACAAACAGCATTGCGGCAGCGAGGACGACTATAAGCGTACTCTTTCTTATCATTGAGTTCATTCTCCTTCCATGACTCTGGGCCGGTTCACTTCTTGGTCGGCGGCTTCACGGTGCCGCCGCCACCGGCCGGCGGCGTGGTCGTGCCGCCCTTGGCCGGGTACTTGGCCTGCAAGTCGGCCAAAACCTTCGCCAGCGAGTCCCGCTCGGCGGTCAGCTTTACGACAACCGTGCTTTGCAGATCGGTTATCTGCTGATTCAACCTGTCTACTTGTCCCTGGAGCTCGGACACCTTCTGGGTGTCCTGGCATCCGATGACGAACACCACGGCGAGTATCGCCGCGGCAGCGATCAGTTTCCTCACATCTTCCTCCTTATGCCCATAGCCGATGGACCACGGGCTGCCTATGTGTCATTGTGCTGCGACAGCCTCTCGTTTTATGGCTACGCAGCGATTTGCTTGTTGCCATTGTCATGCACAACCGTATCAGTTGCTGGATAATTCTAAACGTGGCAATCCCAGTGTCAAGACCTTCCGTGTTGGACATTTAGCCCATCCGCCGCTTGCGACCCGGCCCCATTCCATTACTTGCCTTACCCCGGGACAGGGCTATAATCCAGCCACAATCGGCCGCAAATGGAGGCAAATTGGACCTTTTCGACAAGTGCCGACAATTCGACTCCGCCCTTCAGTCCGCCCGGGCCCGTAACCGATTCTTCTACTCACGTGCCATAGCGCCAGCCGCGGCCCCGGTCACGACCCGCGAAGGCCGGGAGCTCATCAATCTCGGATCGAACAACTACCTGGGACTGACCGAACACCCGCAGGTGAAAGCCGCTGCTGCCGCGGCCATCGCTGAGTACGGCACCGGCAGTGCAGGTTCCCGGCTCCTGACCGGAACCACGCCCCTGCACCTCGAAATGGAACGGGCACTGGCGGAATTCAAGGACATCGAAGGCGTGGTTACTTTCTCTACCGGCTTCATGACCCTGTCCGCAACAGTCAGCGCACTCACCGGCGAGGGCGACTTCATCTTCTCCGACGAACTCAACCATGCCTCCATCATCGACGGCTGCCGCCGGTCTCAGGCCAAGACCGTCATCTACCGCCACAACGACGTGGCTGACCTGGAGGCGAAGCTCAAGGTCGTGCCGGCCGAGGCCGGCAAGCTGATCGTCACCGACGGCGTCTTCTCGATGGAAGGCGATATCTGCGACCTGCCCGGACTTCGCCGGCTTGCAGATGCCTACAACTGCAAGCTGATGGTTGACGACGCTCACGCCACAGGCGTTCTCGGCCGGACCGGACGCGGCACGGCCGAGCACTACGGCATGGAAGGCAAAGTCGATGTCACTTCCGGCACGCTCTCCAAGTCACTGGCTGCAATCGGCGGATTCAGCGGCGCGCCGCGCGCGGTCGTGGAGTTCCTGCGGTACAACGCGCGCCAGTCAGTCTTCTCAGCCAGCCTGCCACCCCCGGCGGCCGCAACCGTCATTGCCGCCCTGGGCATCCTCAAGTCCGAACCGGACAGAGTCGAACGCCTGCGCGCCAATGCCCGGCTCATGAGCAGCGAACTGAAGGAAGCCGGGTTCTCGGTCCACGACCACGGGACGCCGATTCTGCCGATATCGGTCGGCGACGACGACCATGCCTACCAGGTCGCGGGCAGGCTCGAAGAAGAAGGCGTGTTTGCGAACCCGGTCGTGTTCCCGGCGGTGCCGCCGGGCCAGGCGATAATCCGCATCAGCCTGATGGCCACGCATACCGAGGAGCAGTTGCGGACTGCTCTTGAGAAGTTCGTACTTGTCGGCAAAGAACTGAGAATCATCTAAGGACGAGTTACCAGTGACCAGGTATCAGTTACCAGTTGCCGGCCGGGCATCTGGAAACTGGGAACTGGAAACTGCGACCCCGAAGGAGGCGACTGATGCCTGATACCATCTACGCCAGTTTCACCGATGTAGCCCGCAGGTTTGCGGACCGGACCGCCCTGATGAGGAAGGTAGACGGCGTCTACAAAGGCATCACCTACGCTGAGCTCTCGCGAATTGTGGACGAGCTGGCTGCGGGCCTGGCCGAACGCGGAGTCAGGGCCGGTTCGCGGGTA
>JAFGRF010000205.1 GCA_016935295.1 Caldifarciminota bacterium
CGGCCGGACCGGCATCAACGTCATCGGCCTCACCCGCGAGGTGAAGCAGGCGCTAAGCAACAACACCGAACCACTCAAGGTTGCTGTGATGGGTTGCGTCGTGAATGGACCGGGCGAAGCGCGCGAAGCCGACTTCGGGATTGCCGGCGGCAAGGGCCGTGGCATTGTCTTCGCCCACGGCCGTGTCGTGAAGACCTGCGATGAAAGCGAACTCGTCGCTTCCCTGCTTCAAGAAATAGAGGAATCTAGTCGTCTGTCCCGACGGACAGGGCCGCGCCGAGCGCGGCAGCGAGCAGCGGTTTTCGGGCCACCGTGACCGTAGTGCCGAGTGCCCTTTCCAGGGCCGCCTGCATCCCGGGATTCTGAGCTACGCCACCTGTGAATACAACCTCGGACTCCACCTGAAGCCGCGCCGCCATGTTGGCAACGCGCCTGGCAAGAGCCTCGTGCAGTCCGGCAATCACATCGGCAACCGGCGTGTCGGCCGCGAGCAGAGAGAGAATCTCCGACTCGGCCATCACCACGCACAGACTGGAAACCGGCACCGGCCGCCTGGACTCCAGGCTCAGCCGCCCGAAGTCTTCGAGCGGTACCGACAGCGTCTTTGACAGCACCGACAGAAAATGGCCGGTTCCGGCCGCGCAGCGGTCGTTCATGGCAAAGTCACGCACCTTACCCGCTTCGTCAAGGCTCAGCACTTTCGAGTCCTGCCCCCCGATATCTATGACAGTGCGGCACGTCGGGTGCCAGTAGCGGATACCAAGGGCGGCGGCCTTGATCTCCGTGATGGTCGCCTCGACGCAGTCCACCGAATGACGAGCGTAGCCGGTCGCGACCACGCCCCGCACATGCCCATACAGCTCCTTGTGCTCGTTACGGCACTCGGTCATGACCTGACGTGCGGTCTCGCGCGGCCTTGGCCCGGTCGGTACGACCTTCTCGCAGAATGACTGCCGGCTCGTGCGGTCGAACACAACCAGCTTGGTGTTCACCGAGCCAACGTCTATGCCGGCGGTAAGCACTACCTCCTCCTCCGGCCGTAGTCTGGGTTGAATCCGGCCTCTTTCGCCGCGCGCACGAAGGCGCGCACGTTCTCGGGCGGCGTATCAAGTGGCACCTCGCAGCCGGTAGCGGCTACGAAGCCCCTGGGGCAGCTTCTGCCCGCCGTCACCATCTCTGCCACATCGTGTTCGACGGTGACTGGGTCTGACAGCAGGATTGCCGACGTATCGTAGTTGCCGATGATCCGACAGCGCTGGCCGGCCCCAGCGACGGCATCGGGCAGGGCTATCCGGTCAATGCTGAGCAGATCGGCACCGGTCTCGGGCATCATCCCGATGGTCGCCTGCGTCTCGCCGCAGATATGAAGGACAACGTCAAGGTCGTATCGGTGCAGGCAACGGACAACCTCGGCCTCGGACGGCAGTGCGAACTCGCGATAGTGGTCGGCCGATATGACGCTGCCGGACGCCAGTGGATCGACAAGAATCGGAAGTCCGCCCGCGCCGATGATGGCGCGGCAGAACCGTGTTATCGAGCGCGTCGCATAGGCGAGCAGCTCTTTCACACCCTCGGGCTCGGTAAGCAGGCCGAGTAGAAACGCCTCCTGGTCGACTAGCTGCTGCGCGGTGGTGAACGGAGCCGGAACGTATGCGAGAATCGGCACCGTATCCCCTCTCGCCTCGTAGGCGTAGGAGATAGCCTCAACGTAGACGCGCAGCCGGCCATCAACCCGTGGGTCAGCTACGCGGTCGTCCGGCTCTGCCAGCCCGGTCCACTTCGGCCTCGCGAGCAAAGGCAGGTCGTCCTCCGGGTAGTCGAACTGCGAGCCGAGGGCCTCGGCAACCAGTCCGACCTCGGAAAAGAACGAAACAAAGTCGATGCCGTAGGTCTCCTGCGCGACGAGCTGACTTCGTGCCATGGCGGTGCCGTCGGTGTAGTAGTCGCGGACGGATATGCCGGCGACTCGTGCCGCGTGGGCGGTTACCAGTGGGAAGACTGGTACGCGGTCCTGCGGCTCGTCGATAACCAGCAGGCCGAAGCGCTCGCGCGGCGTTAGCAGTTCCTTCATCGCCGACTCCTCAAGACTTCAAGAAAAGCATCGACCCTCGTCCCGATCTGCCTGGAGACCTCGCGCGACGGCGATGTGACGTCGAACTCCAGCACCGGCAGGTCGAGTTCGGCCTTCACATAGTCGGCTATCAGCCTGCCTTCCATGGCGCAGTGCGAGCCGCCGAAAATTCCCGAGACGATCACACCTTCGGCTTCGCGTTTGCGGGCCTGATGGATGACCGCCTGCGCCCGGGCTCTTGACGAACCGATGAGCGACGCGGCCATGAACGACTCGGCAACCGCCTCCAGCGGCGGCTTCGATTCGTCCATTACTTCCAGAGCCTGGTTGATGACATACTCGGTGCCCACTACCCGCGCGCCCGCGTCCTCGACATAGGTCAGAAGCAACGGGTCGGCCGGTGGCGTCACCCAGACCACTCGCAGTGCGTCCTCAGGAAGCACCCTCTCTCTCTTCGCTGCCCGGTCTTCAGCCGTGGCCAGAAGATGCTCCAGCACTGCGGTCCACTCGCCCATGTCCGAATAGTAGTGCAGATTCCCAAACTCGACGACCATCATCTCCAGCGCCGCCAGTGCCGCGTCGCGGAACGCCAGTTCCCGCAGCCGCCAAACCAGTCTTCTGACCCGGTTCGCCCGGCTAACGCCCTCGCGCAGTTCATCATTCGTGATAGCATGACCCGTGAGCTTCTCCATCCGCTCAACGACTCGCTCATACTCCTTCACCAACAACTCCTGTAGCGGCCCGGTAGCCCGTGCGTCGCACCTCATTGGTTCTTCGACCCACAGCATGTCGGGTGCGAAGGACTGCACCAGTTGCTCGACTCCGGAGTAGTCATCGCAGGACGCACCGGTCGA
>JAFGRF010000206.1 GCA_016935295.1 Caldifarciminota bacterium
CCGCGAAGCGCTCCGCCTCGCCGGCACCCAAGCTGCAGAGAAGGGCGTAACGACAATCGGTGCGCTGGTCGGCGTGGAGGACACCACAGAGGATGAGTGGCGTGCTCTCTTGGATGGGCTGGCCGGTTGTGCGGTTGGGACCGTCCCCTACCTTCAGACCTGGGACGTGGAGACGCCGCGCCGGTTCGGGCTCAAGCAGGCAGGCGGGTGCCTGCTGATTGACGGTTCACTCGGCTCGCGCACCGCTGCGCTCAGTCAGCCCTACTCAGACGCGCCCGGCAACACGGGAAGCTGCTATGTCAGCGACGACAAGCTGCTATCGTTCCTCAAGGCGGCTGCGGCAGCCGGCCTTCAGACTGCTGTGCATGCGATTGGCGACCGGGCAATCGAGCAGGTCGTGCGCTGCCACGAACAGCTCGGAGACAAGGGACCAGGGAATCCGCTGCGTCATCGGATCGAGCATGCGGAACTGCTGAGCGACTCGCTCATCTCCCGCATAGCCAGGCTGGGGCTTCTTCTCGGGATCCAACCTGCGTTCGAAGCCGAGTGGGGCGGACCAAACAGGATGTACGCCTTCCGGCTTGGAGAGCGTTGGCGCAGCACCAATCCCTATCGCCGTCTACTCCATGCCGGCGTGCGCCTTGCTGGCGGCTCCGACGCACCGATAACCAGGATTGACCCGGTTGCAGGGATCAGAGCTGCCATGGACCACCCGAACACCGCGGAAAGGATCAGCGGCGAGGAGGCACTGGCCATGTTCACGTTGGAAGCGGCCTTTGCCCTGAACCGGGAAGACGCCTGCGGCAGCATTGAGGTCGGCAAAGACTCAGACCTGACAGTGCTGACGTCCGATCCGCGCATGAGTGCCCGCTGTGGGATCGTTGCGACCTTCCGTGGCGGCGCGTGCATCTACCGGAATAATGCCCTAGCAGAATACCTGAAATTGGAGGTCTGACATGCGTAAACTCTCAGCTCTTGTTGTTCTCATCGTCGCTCTTGCCTGCTTCAGCCTGATGGCGTGCGACGCTTTGAGGATAGTCGATGTCACCCTGGACATAACGGGTGACAACCTGTCGTACTTCACCGGCTACTACGAGACTACCGGCAGCGATACCACCGCGATCTCGGGAACCGTGCCGAAGTCATACACCTTCCAGGCTCGGAAGAGCCTCGACGTTGTGGCCGTTCAGATCGTGCGCGTCGGTGTTGGACAAATCAGCGCCCGACTCATCGCTGACGGCATTACGCGTGATTCGGCGGCGACGAGCGACGTTGTCGGAGTCATAACCCTCGAGTGGATCGCCAAGTAGTCTGACACGATGAGAAACCAGGAACTTGCCCGGCTGTTCACGCGCATCGCGGACGCGTTTGAGCTCAAGGGCGAGACCGGATTCCGCGTTCTGGCCTACCGCAAGGCGGCGCGGACCCTGACCGACCTCGGCGCGGACATCGAGACGCTCGATCAGGAAGGAAAGTTGCAGGAGGTGCCCGGCATCGGCGAGGGTATCGCGAAGAAGATCCACGAGTTCCTGTCGACCGGCAGGATGCGGAAGTACGACGAAGCCGTTGCCGGTCTGCCAGCGGGGTTGTTCGAAATGCTGGATCTCCAGGGCGTGGGACCGAAGACGGTGAAGCAGCTCTATGACAAACTCGGCGTGAGAACCACGACCGAGCTCAAGCAGGCAATTGAGAACGGCCGCCTGGCGGAACTTCCAGGCATGGGAGAGAAGAAGGCCGCGAACATCCTCCAGAGCATCCGTACTGAGCAACTGGCCGGCGACCGGATGTGCCTCGACGAGGCGTTCGAGCTGGCCGAGACGGTTACAGCCCATATGAAACGGTGCGCGGCTGTTCGTCACGTGGTCTACGGTGGGTCCCTGCGGCGCGGCAGGGAAACGATCGGCGACATTGACATTCTCGCAACCGGCAGGCCGGCGGCGAGGATAATCGAGCACTTCACCAGGCAGCCCAGGGTCAAGAGCATCATCGCGGCCGGTGGCACCAAGGCATCGGTGAGGCTCGAAAGCCACGGCAAGGAACGGCAGGTAGACCTGCGCGTACTGGCCGAGTCCGAGTACGGGGCTGCGCTCCAGTACTTCACCGGTTCCAAGGACCACAACGTCGCGCTGCGGGCACTGGCCCAGAAGCAGGGGCTCAAGCTGTCCGAGTATGGTCTGTTCCGCGGCAAGAAGCGGGTCGCAGGCCGGTCTGAGCAAGAGGTCTACTTGAAGCTCGGTCTCCCCTACATCGAACCGGAGTTACGCGAGAACCGTGGTGAGCTCGAGGCCGCTGCCGAGCATCGGCTGCCAGTCCTGGTTTCGGCGAAGAACATCAAGTGTGACCTCCACGTCCACACTTCGGCGTCCGACGGAGCAGCCGATCTAGAGGAGATGGTCGAAGCCTGCAGACTGCGCGGCTACACGCATGTCGCCATCACCGACCATTCGGTGTCGGCGGGCTACGCCGGCGGGCTGAGTGCCGACGCCCTGCTGCGCCACTGCGACCGGGTGGATGATTTCAACTCACGGTCAAGGGACATCAAGGTCCTGAAGTCCTCTGAAGTCGACATCAGAAGCAACGGCTCACTGGACTACCCGGACAAGGTGCTCGAGCGTCTCGACCTTGTCATCGCGTCGATTCACCAGGGCTTCAAGAAGGAAGTGACGAAACGGATGTGTTCGGCGCTTGCCAACCCGCTTGCACACCTGGTAGCTCACCCGACCGGCAGGATCATCGGACGAAGAGAGGGCTACGACGTCGACCTGGAGCAGGTGATAGAATGTGCAGCAAAGAACCGCAAGATATTGGAAATCAATGCCTTCTGTGGGCGGCTTGACCTGAACGACGTCTGGGCGCGGCGCGCGACGCAGGCAGGGGTCCGGCTCGCCATCAACACCGATGCGCATGGAGTGGGCGACCTGGGATGGATACGCTACGGTCTGCTCGTTGCGCGACGGGCCTGGCTGACCAAGAGCGACGTAGTCAACTGCCTGAGCTACTCCGGGCTGATGAAGCTGCTCGGTGCAACCAGGACGGGCAGGATTGCATAGCTAGTAGCTCGAATTCCGCGACAGCCAGCGGCAACCGGTCAGGACTTCGACCGCAGGACCATTCCCGTGCTCGCCCGGCGTGGTCTTCAACTCGGCGAAGAGCCCGTTCTCGTTGAACAGCTGGTACATCTTCTCGTTGTCGGCGCGGTTCCAGTCCTTCTCCCGGGTCACCAGGTAAGCCAGATGGCCCTGCAGCTCTTCCCAGACCGCAAGCGGCACCGCCGCGGCGTGGGGACAGACTGCGACTACTCCTCGTACCAGGTCAGGATGCAGGAACATGGAGGCCAGAGCCTGGACGCCCTGACCGGAAAAGCCAAACAGGAACACGCGGCTCGGGTCAAC
>JAFGRF010000207.1 GCA_016935295.1 Caldifarciminota bacterium
TACGTTCGGCATGCCGTTCTCCGGCGCGAGCGCCGTGATCGGCTGTAGCGTGCCCGCCGCCAGCGCCAGAACCGGCACCAGCAAGGCGCAGCATAGAACGTTACGCATTATAGCTCCTCCTTAGGCGTTTCGGGGACCTGCGCGGCTCGGCCGGACAGGTCCGGCTCATGTCAGCTTGATTAGATTCTAGTGCCGGGCCAGTCTCTGTCAAGCGTTCGGAAGCTGCGTCAGACCTCGAACTGACCCTGGCCCGCGACCACGACCCGGCCGCCCACCCGGACACGAATCTCGCCGCCCGGTTCCTCTCCGTGAAGATAGAGCAGCGACGGCCGCTTCATCTCGACCCCCTGCTCGGTCTGGATGGCGAACTCGCTCGTGCCCAGATACCGATGCCGGACCAACCACGCGCACAGACAGCCGTTGGCGCTGCCCGTTGCCGGGTCCTCAGGCACGTCATAGTAGTCACAGAACACGCGCACGTGCAGCCGGCATTGCGGGTCAACGGTCTCCGGCGCGAACGCCAGAACCGCCTTGGCCTCCATCCGGTCGAACAGCCGGTAGTACTCGGCCAGATTCACCTTGATACTCTGCATCGCGGCCAGGGTCTTGACCGGGACGATGACGAAAGCAAGCCCGGTCGAGACCTCCTGCACAGGGAAACGGTTGTCTATGTCGCTGGACGTCAGGCCCAGAACACGCGCGGCTGCTTCCGGTTCAACGGCGGAGCCAAAGACGGGCGGAACCTGGGTCATTACCAGCCGCTCGCCCTTCTCCTCGACTGCCACCGGCACGACCCCGACCTTCAGGTCGAGCTTCACCTCTTCCGGCTTCCGTCCCAGAAACCGGTTCCAGATAACGAACGCGGTGCCCAGGGTCGGGTGCCCGGCAAACGGCACCTCTCGGGCCGGAGTGAAGATGCGCACCGGCCACCCACGCTCGTTCGGCTTGTCCGACAAGATGAACGTCGTCTCGCTGAAGTGAACCTCCTGCGCCAGCGACTGCATCTCATCGTCCGATAGCCCGGCCGCATCCGGGAACACGGCAAGCTGGTTTCCCTCAAACCGCTGCCGTGCAAACACATCGCAGATAATGAACTCACGCCTCATAGCGCATTATCCTATCCCATCCCGCTCCTGGGTCAAGCTCCCTTCCCACCCTCCGCCTGACTTCTGACCTCTCACGTCTCTCATCTTGCTTCACACATCCTCCGCCCGCCCTTCTGCCTTCTGCTATCTGACTTCTGCCTTGGCCTCAGCGGCCCCTGTCCGACAGTGCGCTCGGGTCTCTGCCTCGTCCCATATCCCGCACCCCTCGCCCCTCTCCGCAATTGACTCTCCTGCCCCCTGTGCTACTATCCGGCCTATGTCAGACTCCGAGTCTGGCCTGCTTGTCAAGGAGACTCGAAATACGGCAGGTGCTCCGTTCCTCTCAAGCGTCCACGGGTGTCGGCGAACGGACCATGACCGCTCTGACACAAAGAAATGCAGAGCATAACACTGGAAGAAAAAGTGCTCGTCAGGTTCGCCACTGCGGACGACCTTGGGTGGATTCTCAAGATGCACGGCAAGATGCTCGAGAAGTATGCGCCGATGAGGCGGGCCATCGAACTGGCGGTGCAGGAACGGCAGCTCATCGTGCCGGAGCTGAACGGGCAGGTAATCGGCTGTCTCAGATTCGAGTATCTCGGCGGCGCAGTGCCCTACATCGTCATGCTCTTCGTGCACCCGGATGAGTACCACGACCAGGGTGTCGGGACCGCTATGCTCGAGTTTCTCCAGAGCCACCTGCGCGGGCTCGGCCACAGGTTGCTGCTCAGTTCGTCTGAGACCTCCGAACCGCGGCCGCAGGAGTGGCACCGGAAGCGAGGATTCAGGGAAGCCGGCATCCTGTTCGGCACCAACGATACCGGCGCGGGCGAGCTGTTCTTTCTAAAAGAACTGTAGTCCGACGCGCGGCAAGAGCGCACGTCCGTCCAGATTGCAGACTGGCTGACCCGCGACGGACGTCGGCTGTCTCTTTGCCATGCCGTTGACTCCGACCCGTCAGACCCACAGTCGGAGCATACCAGACCTTGAGTCTGGCCTATCTCGGACGGCAACTCGAAGCTGGAGCCTGCCCGCAACCGCCGACGGACATCGTGCTACGTCCCGGAATCGCCCGAGGTCAATGGTCTTGACGCAACCACAAACGCGCTGCGCCCGGCAGCGAGGCCGGGCGCAGGTTGCAGGAGGACAGGTCCTGCATCAGTCAGGAACTCAAGGGAATATGCCGCGTTCGCGGTAGACCTTCTCCAATCGGACGAGCGCGACAACGTAGGCCGCGGTCCGCCAGTCCACCCGGTACTGCTGCGCGGTCTCGCGCACTCTCGCGTAGGCATCTACAATACGGCGGTAGAGTTTGCAGTCAACTTCCTGGAGCTCCCAGGATTCACTGCGCTTGTTCTGGAGCCATTCGAAGTAGCTGACAATGACCCCGCCTGAGTTGCAGAGGATGTCCGGCAAGAGGTCGATCTTGCGCTCGAAGAGCGCGCGGTCGCCGTCCGGGTCGGTCGGGCCGTTGGCGCCCTCGGCGACGAGTCGGACGTTCAGCAGTGGCGCGGTCGCGCCGGTTATCTGGTTCTCAAGAGCAGCCGGTATGAAGATGTCGGCTTTGGTGCGGAGGAACGCAAGGTGCGTGATGGACTTCGCCCCGGTGAAACCCGCGACCCCGCCCTTGGCTTTGACGTGTTTCGCGAGTTCGTCCGGGTCGATGCCGGCCTCGTTCGCGATGGAGCCGGTCACGTCTTCGGCCGCAATGAGCCGGGACCCGAAAGGCTTCATCAGCCGCGCGGCCCAGGAACCGACGTTGCCGAATCCCTGGACGATGTAGGTTGCGCCCGCGAGGTCGAACTTGCGGTCCTTGGACCATTCCCGGATGAGATAGACCACGCCCTGGCCGGTCGCCTTGTCGCGACCCAGGCTGCCGCCGGCCTCGATCGGCTTGCCCGTGACGACATGGAGCATCCGCTGCCGCTCGTGGGCCGGCATCATCGACTGATAGGTGTCGAGAATCCAGGCCATAATCTGGGCGTTGGTGTTCACGTCCGGAGCCGGGATGTCGTATTCCGGCCCGATGGTGTTACCCAGCGCGAAAGTGAA
>JAFGRF010000001.1 GCA_016935295.1 Caldifarciminota bacterium
CGGCGGGCACGTGCCTGTACCGGTGGACTCGGAGTCGTTCTGGGTCGAACGCGAGGCCGGCCGCTTCATCAAGAACGTGCCCGGGGCTTACCTGCGCCTTCAGACCGCAAACGACTACACGGGACGCATACCGGACAACCACCACGCCATCGCGCTCATCGACAGCGCCACGTCGACCGAGCACGGCGGTTCCGGCATCGCGGCCTGGACCCGGGTCAACGACTCCGTCATGAACGCGGAGAACCAGATCTACACCGTACCAAGCTCGCCGCTCTGGATTCCCGAGGCTGAGGAACGCCACAACATCTGTCGGGAACTTCTCTATCTGCACGAACTGGCCGATGGCTACTTCCCCGGCGCGATTTCCTCCCGCCCCTCGCCCCTCACCCCTCGCCGTTCACCACTCTCTGTCTCGCCCAACCCCTGCCGCGGCTCGGCTATGCTGCACTGGACCACCGGGCCTTCTGACCACTCGGCCACGCTCCGCATCTTCGACACCTCCGGCCGCCTCGTCTCGTCGTGCAACGTCCATAGTCCGTCGTCCAGAATCGCAGTCCCGCAAGCGGCCGGCGTGTATCTACTGCGCGTAGATTCGCGTAGCCACTTCGCGACCGCTCGCCTGGTTGTGAACTAGCGCACTCGGCGGGACACACCGCCCGCTCCCTCCCGAGCCTGCCCGGACCCTTGACCCGACACTACCCGCTCTGTCCCCGCCCTGACGTCATCGGCGCTCTTGACAGCGACTACGGCCCGACTAGAATCGGTCAGGGTCGCCGGTGGGGGAAAACCGAGCATCTCCACCGGTCGGTCAGAGGCTTGAAGCAGCATACTCGCCCGATACGAACAGCAGCGCCGCTGCTCGTGGCTGCTCTGCTGGTGGTCGCGCTCGCCTTCGGTTCCCAGACCCGCAACATCTTCATCGTCAACATCGACGGCCTTCGTTCAACCGAGGGCTTCGAGGCCGAAGACCTCAACCTACCCTTCATCTGGGACAGCCTGCGCCCCCTCGGCACGCTGTACAACAACTTCCAGAACACGGGCGTCACCGTAACCAACTCGGCGCATTCGACGATCGTAACCGGTGTCCGGCAGTTGATGATCAACGGCTGCAGCGTCTGGGCGCCGATCCGGCCGCGCGAACCGACCATCGGCGAGTGCTACCGGAAATTCCTGGGCGCACCGGCAGACGAGGCGGTCTTCGTGGTCGGCAAGCCGCTGGTCTGGACTCATCCAATCAGCACCTATCCCGGCTATGGCAACTCCTGGGCCCCCGAGGTCGTATACACGTGGCCGACGGATGATGACCTTGCGACGTGGGACTCGACCCGCGCCGTCATCGAGCGGAGCCACCCGTCTCTCTGCTACGTTCTGTTCGGCCAGGTAGACGCGGCCGGCCACTCCGGAGACACCAGCCACTACATCTCGAGCATCCATCAGGCCGACTCGCTGACATTCGAACTGTGGAAGCTGCTCAGAGACGACCCTCAGTACCGTGACAGCACGACGCTCATCATCACCAGCGACCACGGCCGGCACGACGAGCGACACGGCGGCTGGTTCAGCCACGGGTGCCCGTGCCACGGCTGCCGCCACGTGTTGTTTCTCGCAATCGGCCCGGACATCAAAGCCGACACGATAGTTGACGACCGGGCTGACCAGATCGACATAGCGCCCACGGTGGCGGGCCTGCTCGGATTCCCGATGCCTTTCGCCCAGGGCCGCGTGCTCTCGGCAATGCTCCGTCCGGGCGTGCTGAACTCGGGGCGAACCGGACCCTCTCAGCCGAGCTTGCCGACCGACGGGCACGACATCAGCAATTCTGCCGGGCTTTCCCGCTCCTGTGACTTGGCGGCCGACGCCACCGCCATTCACTGCGTCTTCTCGGACAACACGGACGTGCTTCCGGTCATTCACTACACGCGCAGCACAGACCATGGCAGCACCTGGTCCGCGCCCGGGTTACTTCTCTACTCCGACGGCGATGCCATCGAGTACTCGGACCCGGCCATCGCCACTTTCGGCGACAGCGGGCTGTTCGTTGTCGCGACCTGCTGCCGCTACGTACCGGATGAGACGACGTACATCTGGACTCTCTATTCTCGCCGAAGCACCAACTCGGGCGAGACGTGGGGACCTGAAACCGAAATCGAGTCCCTGGGTATGGTTACCTCTCGCCCGGCGATTGCGGCGCGCGGCCAGCGCATCGAGGTCGTCTGCCTGCGCGACAGCGCGCTCACCGTCATCACCAGCCGCGACGGCGGCCAGACGTTTGGCGCACCCGAACGACTCCCGAACTGGGCGCCCCACTACGCGCAGTTTCCCACCCTGGCCCTGTCCGACACCTTCCCGCGCGTCGCCTGGCAGGACCTGGTTCCGTGCAAGTACTGGAACCCCACCAGCAACCACAACATCTGGATCGGACGCAGACCCTGGTATCTGTACTGCAAGATGGTCACACACAACACGTCAGCCAGCCTTTCCGCTCAGCCATCGATAGAGTGCGACGCTCTTGACCCCACGGGCGACATCCATCTCGTTTGTTCCGACCTGCGCGATGCACAGACCGGCAACTGGACTGCGACGTACATGCACGGCTGGGCACGAGGCGACAGCTGGTCTGAACCGGTGACACTAAGCGGTGACCACGTGGGCTTTGCCCCGTGCGTCAAGGCATCCGGCAACGGCCGGCTTTTCTGCGTCTGGACCGAGCTCGAGAATGACGAGTGGTTCATCGCCGGGTCATCCTCAGATGACTCTGGCCGCACGTGGTCCGACCCGGTCCGCATAACCAGCGATGGCCAGTTGGTGGCAGAGCCGCGGCTCGTGGCCAGCGGTGACACCTGCCTGGTTGTCTGGCAGAGCCGTGACTCCGACAACTGGGAAATCTACTTCGGTTCGCACGCCTTCCCACCGCTCGGCGTATCCGAACGTCCGGTTCCTCCCGCGCCCCGCCTTGCCCTCAGCGCCGTCCCCAATCCCTGTCACGGCTCAACGCTAGTGCGCTGGACCACTGGACCACTTGACCACTCGAGCACGCTGCGCATCTTCGATGCCTCTGGCCGCCTCGTATCATCTCTCAACGTTCATGGTTCATCATCAAGGGTTCCTGTCCCTGCTGCGGCCGGCGTCTACGTCCTGCGCCTGGACGCCGGTGGCCGCCTCGCGACCGCCCGCCTGGTTGTAGACTAGACTCTCAGCTAGAACCGCCAGCCGACCGACGCCAGCCCGTGCAGTGACAGGTTCGGCACGTCGGCGCTGCCGTCGACAACCGGCACACGCGCCCACGCGCCGGCAACCTTGACCTCGAACCCGGCAAAGAGCTGGCTGCTGACATCAAGCCACTTGCTGACGCTGATCTGCCCCGCGGGCCCGGAAACGTACCACCCCAGAATTCCGCCGGTCTCAGGGAACCGCTGTCCCCGGATGGTTGACTCCGGATGCGCCAGCAGGATTCCAGCGCCGCCGCGAAGGCCGACACCATGCACCTCATGCACCACGTTCACGAGAATCGGGTTGTAGCCGTGGGTTATCTCCAACATATCGACCTCTGGCGGCCGGTTATCCAGGTAGAGCTTGTGATGGATAAGCTCCAACTCACAGGCCCAGCGCTTCCGCGTGAGCCCGACCTTGATATCGTAGTAGGGCACCTCAGAGAACGGCCGGGTGCTGAAGCGCGCGGTCAGCCTGATATCCGGCTGGCCGGTCTGCCGGATGACAATCGGCACCGGCACGTTGTACTGCAGGCCGGTGCCGACCAACACATACGGATGGAGGTCGCGGACGGGCGGATGATAGCGCTCAAATGGGAGGAGCTGCTGGTTCGCGTGCGTGAGCAGCAGCAGGAGAACCGAACTCCAGACCACTCGTCAGTATGCCGGGAAACAGAACTGCGGGCAAGAGGGAGTATCCGGCTCAGTCAACCGTTCCCGCCGAAAGCCGCTTCCACTGCTCCCAGGCGGGCTTGGCCGTGCCGTCACGTCGAAACAGACCGGTGTAGTCGGTCGAATCAAGGTCACACAACCATGGCCAGCCGACCAGATGCAGACCCATCCCCTGCCCCGCTGTGAGCCTGCCGCCAAACTCAACGATGAAGTCCGCCTGCGATTGCTCTCCGCCGAACGCATCGAGCGAGGGCCACGCGACTTCGCTGAATCCGACCAGCTTGTTCGGCGCGATGGCCAATGCCCGCGAGTAATAGTCGTCGGGGATGCTCTCGGGCCGATTGCACCCTTGGACAGCATGCGGGTAGCTCGTGAACACCAGCAGGTCGAGCCTGTCTCCCGGAAACAGTGAGAGCACCGAGAGGTCGGCCTCGCGGTTCTCCGCGACAATCTCGCGGGCAAAGGTGCAGAAGACCACGATTCCGGGCGAGAGCGCCTTGAGCGTGTCATACATCTCAGAGAACAGCGACACATAGTTCTGAAAGCCGTCGGCCCCGGCAGTATCGTACTTCTCGAACCAGCGGTTCACTTCGTTCCCGATGGACAGATATCGCGGCCGGCACGCTCGAACGACGTCCAATGCGGCCTGCTTGTAGGCATGTCGCCACGCGGAATCGCTCAGGGTCGCGCCGGCCAGTTCCGGCGGGCACTTCAGCGTCATGCCCGTGTCCATGAAAGACATATGCACCAACGGGAACATGCCCTCGTCCCTCACAAGCTGCTCGACAAAGGTCTTGCCCCAATCGCCCGTGAGGTCTTCGGCAAGGTCGTAGAACGGGGATGGCCTGCCCCAGACCGGTACGAACTCAGAATAGGCCGCGGCCAAGGCATAGGCAGAATCGAACGACTGGCCCTCGGCCGGCATCGGCAGCACGCCCATGTAGAAACCACGCGCGGGCATTGCCACCGAATCCGCAGGCGCAACCGGTCCTGACTCGGGTCTATGGCATCCAGCGACAACGAGTAGGACAAGCGCCACGGTCGCCACGGCTTGGCATACGCCATCGCTCTGCATTCTAGCTTCTAGCATCTCGCTTCTGACTTCGCCCGTCTCCGTGTCGTTGCGTGCTCATCCTGCCATCGCCCTCTTCTTCCACGCAGGCGGCATCTTCTCGATGGCGTAGCGCAGGGCAGTACGCGGCATCCGATCCTTGCGCGCCATCACGAACTCGAAGACCTCCTGCGGCCGCTTGTTGGCAATCTCCTTCAGCATCCAGCCGTACCCCTTCTGCACCATATCGTCGCCGTCCTCAAGCAGGAGATCTGCGACCTTGTAGGCGGAGTCGACGGCGAGGTCGTTCCGGTTCGGGATGATGTGCGCGACTGCCGATGCCCGACGCAGCCAGCGGTTCTCGGACTTGGCCCATGCCCGCACCTTCGGCAAGAACTCGGGATGGTCGAGCAGGAAGAACCCGAGCGCGCCACCGCAGAGGCTGTCACATGAACCCCAGTTCGTGACGTGCTGCTTCAGCCAGCGCTCGAGCCTCGGGAAGTCTGCCGGCCCCAGTTGTTTCCGCATCCGGCCCGCCCAGTCGAACGCGACCCCACGCTCTTCACCGTTGCGCAATGCGAGCAACTCCTCGCAGAGCGCGAACACGTCGGACTTGGGCAGGCACTTCACGCGCCCCCAGAACCTGCCGCAAATGCGTCGCCACTCCGGTGTGCGCACGCCGTACAGCTTCACCGGCTCCTTGAAGAACCGCTGGACGGATACGCGGTACTCCGGGTCGACCGCGGCCTTGAACTCACGTGTGATCGCCGCAACCAGCTCCTTGGAGTTGACAGACCTCTCCGCCTTCTTGTTTATGCCCCTATCCCTGTCCTGGCCGTTCTTTGTGTCTTGGTGTCTTTGTGGTGACATTCCGCGCCGGGATTTCTGCCTTCTGCGTTCTGCCTTCTGACTTCTGCCTTCGGTCGTCATCTCCTACTTCCTCTCCAACTGCACCAACCTGTTCCTCAGCACCTGCTCGCCCGGGTGCTTTGCCAGCGCCTCGCGGCAGACGCGCAAGGCCTCAGCTTTCCTGCCGTTGACAAGATACGCCTCGACTAGCGTGTCCCAGATATTTGGGTCATCCGAGAGTTCGACGGCACGCAGCGCGTACTTGAGCGCCCGCGCAAAACGGGGACTGTACCGCGCGTCCTCGCGCTCCTGGGGACTGTCCCCGCTTTGTGCGTGACGGAATTCGGTCATGTCCCGCGTCGTCGCGAGGTTCCACGCAATGCCATTCAACTTACCCGCGAGTTCCTTCTTGGCCCGCTCGTAGGTCGGGAAGCGCTTCAGGAACGCCTCGTAGCGCGGAATCTGCGCCGTGTCCGGCACGTCGCGCAGCGAGTCCGTCAGATTGGTCCATGCCTTGTGCGCGTCGGCGTTGTACTTGATGTTGATGCTGTCCCGATGCGTGTCGAACCACGCCTGCCATTTTGCCTGCACGTACCGCTCCGAATCGGGCAAGTCATGCCCGGCAAAGGTCGAGATGTAGTTCGGCACATTCCGGTCGTAGTTGTAGAACGCATCGATTGAAGGAAAGGACAATGACTTGATGAGCAGGTCGATGCCGTCGACCTGATGTAGAGCGCACAGCGCCTTGCCGCAGGCACGCTGGACGTAGACGTCATACGTCATCGCCGCACTGCGCAGCGGTTCCACCGCACGCTGGTCACCGAGGTTCCCCATCGCATCGGCCGCGGCGCAGCGCACCGAGGAAGCGCGGTCTTCGGCCAGTAGCCAGCGGAACAACCGAAGGTCCGACGTATCCGGCTTGACCTTGCCTACAAGCGTGACAGCCATCCGGCGCACGTCCCCGGACGTGTCCTCGGTCGCGAGCTTCCGTGCAAGCGGGATCGCCCTAGCCGACTCAAGCCTGATGAGCGACCGCAGGGCGAACCTCCTCACCTGCGCGTTGCTGTCGTTCTTCAGCACCTCAATCAGCGCGCTCTCTGCCTTGGCCATCCTCCAAAGGCCCAAGTCATCGGCAATCGTAAGCCGAGCCTCGGGGGTCTGCGCTTTGAGCAGTGTGAACAAGACAGGCAGCTCCTTGTCTCCGATCTTGCCTTGCACGAACCACTCGTGTATGCACTCCAACCCGAGACGAACGTTCCATGACAGTGCATTGGTGACATACTCAGCCACATCCCCGATGTTGCCCGGTCCATCCCTCGTCAGCACCCAGACCGACGTGAGTCCTCCCAGTCGATCATCACTGGGCTCGCCGAGCAAGTACAACGGGACCTTCACGAATTCATCCATGGACCTGACTACCGAGTCGCGCGGCTCCGGGACGCCGCCGATGACGTCTCCGCCCTTCCACTCCATGTCGAGGAACAAGCCGTGACCGAAGCTGTGGGTCTCGGAGTTGTTGGCCCGGTTGCGCACCTGGTACGTGTCCTTGCCACCAAGGTCGAGGCAGATGGCGTACGGCCAAGCGCTTGGGTCAGATTCGGGCCACACGCCGCCGAAGCTGTGCCAGTCGTTGAAGAGCACATCGCCCTTGGGCCGGCCGCAGATGTACTTGTCGTCGCCTTTGTAGTCGATGAATAGGGTGTAGGCAAACGGCTTGCAGGCTGTGCCATATGAAGAAGTGGCCGACTTGTAGGTGTCGTTCCCTTCGTAGTCAATCAGAAACCCGGGCGAACGGTCGCTGCCCGAGCCGCCGGCGCGGAACCCGCCTTCGTAGACGTCGTCGCCCTTCTTGTCTATCAGGATGGCATTAGTGACGTGGATGCCCGAGCCCTGCCCGGTTCCGCAGACGTAGTGGTCATTGCCCTCGTTGTCCACGAGCACGCCCAAGGACATGATGTAGCTTCCGCCTTGGCAGTTCCAGCCCTTGCTCACGTACTCGTCATTACCCTTGTCGTCGACCAGCATCCCGACGCCGCCATAGGCTACGAGTTTCTTCTCCCATGGATACGCCCGGAACGAAAGCGCGCCGCCCTGCCCGTAGCCCGGCATCCCGCCCATTGCATCTTTCGACGAATCGCAGGCGAGCCGGTACTTGTCGTTGCCTTCCAGGTCAGAGAGAATACCGAGCCCAAGTGTTGTCGCCGAGCCCTGCCCGTTCGAGGCGCAGTCGTACACGTCGTTGCCGGAATCGTCCAGCATCGTGCCAAGCCCGAACATGCCCGCGCCCTGGCAGAACGTATGAGCGCTGAACGTATCGTTGCCTGCCTTGTCCCAGAGCACGCCCACGCCCATTATGCCTACACCTTGCGAGAAGTGCTTCGCCTCATACACATCGTTACCAGCCAGGTCAACTAGCATGCCGATGCCGAGAAAGCCAAACCCCTGCACGTAGCTCGAATCGGACGCGAGGTACTTGTCATTCCCCGCATGGTCTAGGCAGACCGCAACTCCGCCATCAGGGCCGGTGGCGCCCGCATTGTTGAGATGGGTATCGTCACCTCCCAGGTCTATCAACAGAGCCGCATTCTCAAGGTGCTGGTCGTTGTGAAACCCTGAAACAACGACTCTGCCAAGTGGCAGTTCAAGCGACACGGTGCCGCCTGCCTTCGCCGTGTCGCTGTAGAGGTCATTGAGCTTCCAGCCACGCGTTGTCGCGATGTAGCGCTCCAAAGCCCACCTCATTCTCGGAGTTTCCCAGAATACCCGGTCGCGCTGGAACCGACGGGCATGCTCAACAAACTCCATCTGGGCGTCAGTATTGCCAGTCAGTTCAGCCATCCGCTTGCCATCGGGTGCAAGATAGCGTCCAGGATTCTCCGCGAAGTATATCGAGTCCCCCGGCAGGAAGCGGGACTTTGCCGACCGCAAGGACAACATCGCCTTGTAGAGGTGATAGTACAGGTCGACAACAGCGTCGCTGAACTGTGGACTGAAGCCGCCCCGTTCGAGTCCGGCGCGCAGGCTATCGGTTCTTGCAGCGCGCACCGCCTTGCGGTCACGGTTCCAGTCCTCGTACACCTCAACCTCGTACCTTGAGGCAACGCCGCGCCCCCAGCTTTCCGGCATATCCTCAATGATCCGATATGCGCGTTCCAAGGCTGCAAGACCGGTCTGACCTTGAGCCCTCACGAGGGCCGCGCTCCGGGTCTCCGCCCAATGCTTCATGTACAGCGGGCGATTGGACACGTAGTCGATGATGGGGAATCGGCAGCAGTAGCGGTAGCCGCCTTCCCAGCCGCGCGGGAGCTCGACGTTCCGCACGTCGAGCCCGATTCTCGCCCCGGCATAGTCGAGCGGGTTGCCGATGGACTCAGCCTTGATTGGCACCGGGGCCGGGTCCTGCTCAAACCACGTCTCTGGTCCGTACTGCTTCACCGGCCCGGCCATGACTGAAACTGCCACGGCCACCAACAACACCAAGACTCTCACGCGCCCTCCTTTCGCAGCCCACACAACTCCTCGCTCACCTGCCACATCCGCGCAGCCAAGTCCGGGTCGGCAGCATCACGGGACAGCGGCATCGCCCGGCGCTTCTCGAAGTACTTGCCAGTCATGCCCGCGACCTCGGGAGCGGTCGCAAGCCAGACCAGCGTATCCGCGCCCTGTTCCGGTGTCTTTCCTCCGAAGAAATCCGCCATCCGCTTGCTGAAGGCATAGAACCAGCCCTCTTCCTGACCGATGTTGGTCTTCGCCAGCCCCGGGGTCATGACGTTTGCGACTACGCCATTGCTTCCGAGCCGACGCGCGAGCTCCAGCGTGAGAAGCACGTTGGCCAGCTTCGAGTTGGCGTACGCCCTCATTGCCGAGAACTTGCGACATAGCTGCAGGTCATCAAAGTCGAGCTTGGCCTGCTTGTAGATGTTCGAAGAGACTCCTACAATGCGCGCCGGGGCAGAAGCAACAAGCAGGTCGAGCAGCAGGTTGGTCAGCAGGAAATGGCCGAGGTGATTGAGCGCAAGCGTGTACTCGTAGCCGTCGACCGACTCGCGGCGCCGGTTGGGCGATACGCCGGCGTTGTTCAGGAGCACATCGAGCCGCGTGTACCGCTGGCGGAACTCGGCTGCGGCAGCCCGAAC
>JAFGRF010000208.1 GCA_016935295.1 Caldifarciminota bacterium
CCGGCATGTCGGGCAGCCCGGTCTACATCGACGGCAGACTCATCGGCGCGGTCGCCTATGCGTGGAGCTTCGCCAAGGAGCCGCTCGCCGGTGTCACTCCGGCGGCCGAGATGCTGCGGATATGGGACGAACCTGACCGCCCTGAGGGCTCGAGTGGCACGCGCTGGGACCGTAGGTCAGGTGGAAGCGGGGCAGCGGGTCTCTCGGCGCTGCCTCTGCCTGTTGCTCTCTCAGGGTTCACTCCGGCGCTGGCAGAACTACTGAAACCGGAGCTGGAGAAGTTCAGCTTCACCCCGGTCGCGGCCGCCGGCGGCGCTGACGGAGTGGTAGACACTGCTGACCTGATCCCGGGCGCGGCAGTCGGCGTCGCTCTGATTGATGGCGACGTGCGCCTCTCCGGCATCGGCACTCTGACCTGTCGCGATGGCAACCGGATACTCGCATTTGGGCACCCGATGATGCAGGCCGGCAGCGTCCGCATGCCGATGGTCGGCGGCGTGATTCACTCAGTCGTGGCGTCGGTCGCCACTTCCTTCAAGCTCTTCTCTCCCACCGCCCCGCTCGGGACGATAACCCAGGACCGGCTGACCGGGGTCGGTGGGAACATCGGCCCGGTACCGGAAATGCTGCCTGTGACGGCAACCGTGTCATCACCGTCCGGTCTTGATACCTATCGGTTCCGGGTCGTCGAGCAGGAAGACCTCAAACCAATGCTCATCTCCGCGGGCCTGGCCAACGTCGTATATCAGACCGAGGGCAATCTCGAGGAAATGACTCTGTCCTCACGCATGACCGTTCGCCTGTCGCCTGCGGCAGGCAGGCAGCCGTCTGTCTCTGCTGAGTCACTCCTGATCGAGCACCGTTTCAGCGGCGTCAATCCCGCTGCCATGCTGTTCCGGTCAGCGGCTGGCGAACTCGACGCGCTGTTCGGCAATCAGTTCCTGCCCGCGCCGATTGCGGCGGTCGACTTCGACATCCGTTTCACCCCGGGCCGCGACCTCACCTACCTGCTCTGGGCTCGGCCACAGCTCGCTTCGGTGCGGCCGGGCGCTTCGGTCCGGGTCACGCTCGGGCTGCGCGACTTTCGCGGGGCCGACTCCGAAACCGTGGTGACAGTCAACATTCCCGAACCGACCCCCGAAGGGAGACTGCGGCTCATCATTGCCCCGCCCGACTCCCTGCTCGCGCTTGAGGCCATGCGCGCACCGGCAAAGCTCCAGCCCGGGTCGTTTGCGGAGCTGGTCGAACTCCTGTCCCAGACGGGCCGGGAGGACGAATTGGTGGCCGCCGGCTACGTGTCCAGGCCCGGCCTGACACTCGCCGGCAAGGAACTTCCTGCCCCGCCGCCCTCTCTCCGCTCGGTCCTGCTTAGTCCCCGGTCCGGTGAGCAGGTTGCTCCGACCAGCGAAAGCCCGGTCTTCCGCCAGACATTCAACCTCGGCCGAGTCATCTCCGGAGTGGCGCGGCTCGACGTGGAGGTAAAGAGATGAAAGGACAAAGTAGTAAGGACGAAGGACAAAACAACTCTGAAAAAGGAGAAGTCAGGACCGGACTTTGCACTTGCCGGCTTTCCCCTTGCTTTGTCCTTCGTACTTTGTCCTTTGTACTTAGTCTCTGCCTTGCCTCGGTCTGGACCACGGACGGCACTGACAGTCTGCTCCAGCAACTCGACCGTATCGAGTTCGAAAACGTCTCGATCCAGAGCCAGGGGATCGTCACACTGGCGCCGGAGCTCGCAGCCACAAAGCTCGACGACGTAGCCGCGGTCTGGCAGACAGCCGGCGACCGCAGCGGAAACGTCTACGTGGCGACCGGTAACCAGGGCCGGCTCTATCGAATCCGTCCCCCGTCGCTCTTCCCCCGTTTCTCATCCCCTGAGCTCATGTTCGACTCCGGGGCGGGCGAGATCCTCGCCCTGACTTCGGATGCATCCGGCACGGTCTACTTCGGAACGACTCCTGGCGGCGAAGTCCATCGGATCCGCCCCGGCGGAAAGCCCGAGCTCCTCTGCTCTACCGGTGAGAGCTACGTCCACAGCATTGCCGCCGGCGCGCCCTCGACGACCTCAGGCCCCGGCGCGATCTACGCTGCCACTGGCGAGCACGGCAAGCTCCTGCGTATATCGCCCGCAGGCAAGGCAAACGAGGTCTTCACCGCGCGGCAGGCGCACCTGACCACGCTGACCTGGCTGGTTCCGGGCAAGGAACTCCTGGTCGGGACGTCTCCGGACGGCATCGTGTACCGCCTCAGCTTCGCTCCGGGCGAGGAACGACCCAAGGTCTCGGTGGTCTACGACACCCCTCTGAATGAAGTGCGATCCATCGCCGCGGATGCCTCGGGCAACGTATACATCGGCGCCAACGCCGGGAACGACACTGACTCGGACTCGGGCAGGGCCGCGGTCTTCTTCGTCGACCGTACCGGCGTGCGCCGCTGGCAATGGTCTGCACCCGACTCCACGCTGTTCGCCCTGGCCCTGACCGACTCGCCCGAACCATCGCGCCTGCTCATCGCAACGGGCGGCAAAGCCATGGTCTACGAACTGGACACGCTCGGCCGCATGTCGGTCCGGTACCGGCTCAAAGAAACCCAGGCGCTCTGCCTCACACCGCTCCGCTCTGGAATCCGCCTTGGCACAGGCAACCCGGGCAGACTCTACGAAGCCGGCTCGAGCCATGCCGATTCAGGCTTCATCACCTCGGCGCCGCACGACTGCACCAACCCGGCGCTCTTCGGCACACTCTCGTTCCGCGCGAGTGTGCCGGCCGGGACCGAACTGACCTTCGAGACCCGTTCCGGCAACTCAGAGAAGCCGGATTCAACCTGGAGCGAGTGGGGTCAGACGGCTCCGCAGATCGCGTCTCCGTCCCGCAGGTACATCCAGTGGCGCTGCCGCATGCGCACGTCGTTCCCCACTCTGACGCCGGAGCTGAGTCGGGTAGATGTATACTACCGCTCGGCCAATCTCGCCCCGGTCATCAAGAAACTCGAGATTGCCCAACCATCGCTCGATGACGCGACCAAGGGCGTGAACAAGCCCGGACGCCAAGTCACCTGGGATGCGACCGACCCGGACTCCGACTCGCTTTCCTTCGAACTCTTCTTCCGCGGCGAACGAGAGACTTCGTGGCAGAAAGTCGGCTGCGACATCACCGACAGCCGGTTCGATCTCGACAGCCGTGCCCTGCCTGACGGCTGGTACGAACTGAAGCTCGTGGCCAGTGACGAGCCGACCGAGGCCGCCGGAGCCGCCCTCGCCGCCGAGATGGTGAGCCGGCCTTTCCTGGTCGACAATACCGCCCCGATCGTGACTGGGCTCAAGGCCGGCGCCCCGGACCCGAAGACCGATCTCTCTCGCGTAAGCTTCTCGGTGCAGGATGCCCTCTCCCCGATTGCCGCCGCTCGGGTATCGGTCAACGCCGGCAACTGGGTGACGCTCGAGCCGCAGGACCACATCTTCGATTCCACAGCCGAGACCTTCTCCGCCGATGTTCGTCTTCCGTCCTCCGTCCTCGGTCTTCCGTTTTTCGTGGTCAGCGTCTGGGTCGCCGATGCGCAAGGCAACGTGGCCGCCGCGCGAACGACGGTCCGTACCAGATAGCCTTCACGCTGCGAAGGACGAAGTGTCAAGAACCAAGCAACGAAACCCAATCGGACTTGCCACTTTGTCCTTTCCGGCTTGCTTTGGCCTTTGTACTTCGTACTTGACACTTGCGCCGTGAGGCCGCCGTACCGCCTCCTCGAACACACCTCCGACATCAAGGTTGAAATCTACGGCGCGGACCTCAAAGGGCTCTTCACCAACGCGGCAACCTGCCTGTTTGATCTCACGCTGGACCTGGACAAGGTGCGGGAATCCCGATCCGTACCGGTATCACTGCAGTCGGCCGACCTGCCCGAGCTCTTCCTCAACTGGCTGCGCGAGCTCCTGTTCCTCTTCTCAACTCACTCGCTCGCAATCCGCCGGGTCGAAATTGGCTCAATCGAGCCGACCAGACTCAAGGCAACGGTTTCTGGTGAGGAATTCGATCAGGAACGGCACGGGCTCAAGGTCGAGGTCAAGACTCCGACCTATCACCAATACCGCATCGACAAGACCGCCGAAGGCTATCGAGCCACCGTCGTCCTCGACGTCTGATTTCCGTCCCCATTAAATAGGGACGCTACCCATTTATCCGCCATCGAGCGGAACGCACGCCTCGCTCAAGACACTCTCCTCACTTTGCGGGGACGGGCACACAACACATCTCTTGGCATCTGCAGAATCCGCGTTATCGACGGGTGGAATCGAGCTGCTGCGCCGGGTCAGGGCCGCCGCTTCCAGATCGGCGAGATGGAACGGAGCCGGGCCACGACCTTTTCGAACACATCGACGGCGTAGTCTATCTCGCTTTCGGTGTTGCCCGGCCCCAGGGACATCCGCACCGGCGAGTTGGCAAACAGCGGCGGAATGCCGATTGCCTTGATTGTCGGCGACGGCTCACCGCTTCCGGTCGAGCAGGCTGAGCCCGAAGCTACTGCCACTCCCTCCATATCGAGGTTCACGAGCAGGGCCTCGCCCTCGACGTAGCCGACGCACACGTGGCACACGTTAGGCACGCGCTGCGTCGGATGGCCGTCCACGATTATCTCCGGCACGCGGGCGACAATCGCCTGCTCCAGCTTGTCGCGCAACCTGCGCTCGTGCTCGGCGTGGTGCTGCCACTCGGCGGCCAGTATCTCGCAGGCTTTGGCCAGCCCCGCGATGCCTATGACGTTCTCGGTCCCGCCCCGCAGTCCCTTCTCCTGGTGGCCGCCATGGACGAGCGGGAATATCTTCGTACCCTCGCGGATATAGAGCGCGCCCACGCCTTTCGGTCCCTGCAGCTTGTGTCCGGAAATCGTCAACAGGTCGACGCCGAGTTCATTCACGTCCACCCGAATCTTGCCGGCCGCCGCAACCGCGTCGGTGTGGCTGGTGATCCCGGCTTCCCGGCAGATCCGGGCAATGTCGGCGACCGGCTCGATGGTACCGATTTCGTTGTTCACCAGCATGACTGATACGACCACGGTCTCCGGTGTCAACGCGCGCTTGACATCGTCCGGGTCTACCAGTCCGTACCGGTCAACCGGCAGGAACGTCGCGCGGAACCCCAGCGACTCGAGGTAGCGGCAGCTTTCGAGCACTGCGCTGTGCTCAATCGAGCTGCAGATGACATGTTTCCCCTGGTCGGCCCGCGCGAAGGCCGTACCCTTCACCGCCCAGTTGTCCGACTCGCTGCCGCCGCCCGTGAAATAGACCTCATCCGGCTTCGCGCCCAGGAAGGCAGCGACTTGTTCGCGTGCCGCTGCCACCGGCTCGGCGCACTCGCGGCCGAAGCTGTGCATGTTGGACGGATTGCCGAAGATGCCGTGCAGGTATGGTTCCATCGCCGCGGCCACGCGCGGTTCGATGGGCGTCGTTGAGTTGTTGTCGAGGTAGACCGGGGTCATGCAGCCCCTCGCTCACCTTCGGCTGTCGCGCCCGGGGACGGCGTCTCCGTCCTTGCGGGCCTGCGCAGCAACTCCCTGCCCAACAGCACCACGACGCCGCAGAACACGAAGGCGTCGGCGAGATTGAACACCGGCCACGGGCTGATGGAGAGCCGGTTGAAGAGAACTATCGGATGTCCGGGTATCTCAACGAGCAGGAAGTCGATGACGTAGCTCAACCCGGCTCGATCAATCACGTTGCCCAGTGCGCCACTGAGAATGAGCCCGAACGCTGCCGAAGACCACGCGTCACTTGCACGAAGACCGTACCAGACCACGAGCGCCGCAGCCGCCAGCGGCAGCACGAAGTACATGAACGGCGGCCCGTAGTTGAGGCTGAAGAGACCGTGCGGGTTCATCGCATACGTGACTTTGACCACATCCCCGAGCAAGTGCAGCTCGCGCCCGCCGCTGAACGCCCCGGAGCTGAACAACCCATGCACAATCAGCTTGGGAATCCGGTCGAGGACCAGGCCGACAATCGTGGCCCATATGAAGTAGCGGCGGTTCACCCCGAAAGCCTAGCCCTCGCCTTGCGGAGAGTCAAGGAAAGGGATCCGGAGTCCTACCACCAAGACACAAAGGCACAAAGGTGAAGACGACACCAAAACAGACATTGAGACAACCACTGAGGCCCCAGAGAAAGAACAGAGCGATCCGATGTCGAGCTAGGACCCTGCCATCAGAGTCTGTCGATATCCCGGGATCATCTCACTCCATCTTCGGTGCCAGCAATCCGTGTTCATCCGTGTCTATCTGTGGTCCACCATCGCCCTTCGGGCTTGGTTCTCCACCAGAGCTTCGAACTTCGGACTTGGGAAATGGGGCTGTCCCCATTTCCCATCGGATTGACACCCTCTGACGCGGTTCTATAATCATCAGCCGTCATGCAGCTTCTAGTGACCGCAGCCCAGATGCAGGAACTCGACCGCCTGGCGATCCACAAGCACGGAATTCCGGGGCTCACGTTGATGGAGAACGCCGGCCAAGGCGTCGTCGAGTCCATGGAAAAGCACCTCGGCAGCCTTGCCAACAATCAGCCGCTGGTCGTCTGCGGCAAAGGCAACAACGGCGGCGACGGGTTTGTGGTCACACGGCTGCTGCTGGCAAAGAACGCCAGGCCGGACTGCATCCTCCTCGGCAAGGCTGCGGACCTCGCCGGCGACGCGCTTGCCAACTACCAGCGACTCGCGGACTCGGGCTTCAAGGTACGCGAGGTCTCAGCCCGTGCCGACATCGGACCGCTGTTTCAGAACCGCAAGGTGATTGTCGACGCGATATTCGGCACCGGCCTGACCCGCGCACCCGCCGGGCTCGCCGCCGAGACCATCAAGCTCATCAACTCCTCCGGCTCTTGTGTCGTCGCCATCGACCTCCCCTCCGGGCTCCAATCCGATAACGGTGTGCCGTACGACCCGTGCGTTCGCGCCGACCTGACCGTGACGATGGCCCTGCCCAAACTCGGGCTCTGGCTCTACCCGGGTCAAGCGCTGGCTGGAACCATCGAAGTCGTAGACATAGGAATTGATACCAAGGACGATGGACGATCAGGGACGAAGAACGGAACCACAACCCCTGACCCCAAGCCCCTGAGCCCTGGCGCTGACGCGTTCCTCCTCGACTCCGCGCATGTCGGAGCAATCCTGCCGCGGCGCAGGCCGGATGGACACAAAGGCACTTTCGGCGCCGCACTCATCATCGCCGGCTCGCGGAACTTCTCCGGCGCGGCTGTGCTTGCCGGCATGGCCGCGGTTCGCTCGGGCTGCGGGCTGATCCGGCTCGCCATACCGGCGGGTATCGCCGACGTGGTGTCGTCCGACGTGGTCGAAGCGGTCAAGATCCCGCTGCCGCAGACCGAGACCGGGGCCCTCTCACCGGCCGCCATCGAGAACCTGCTCGAACTAGCCGGTGACGCCGAGGCGGTCGCGCTCGGACCCGGCATCGGAACCGACCGCCGCACGCAGAAGCTGGAGCTCAGCTTCCTGGCGGAAGTCGCAAAGCCAACACTGATTGATGCGGACGGCCTGAACAACCTCGCCGGGCACCCGCGCCTGCTCTCCCGGGTCAAGGCGCCGCTCGTGCTCACGCCCCACCCCGGCGAGTTCGCGCGCCTCACCGGTCTAAAGGCCGGCGATGTCAATGCCGACCGCGTCGGGGTCGCCCGCAAGTTCGCGACTGAGAAGAAAGTCGTTCTGGTGCTCAAGGGTGCATCGACCGTGGTCGCGGCTCCGGACGGCCGTACCTTCGTCAACCCGACCGGCAACTCGGGTCTGGCCAAAGGTGGGACCGGCGATATTCTGAGCGGGCTTATCGTCGGCCTCATGGCCCAGGGAATGTCTCCGCTCGACGCCGCCTGCGCCGGCGTGTTCCTGCACGGGCTTGCCGCCGATATTGGCGTACAGAAGCTCACCGAGTACTGCCTGGCGGCCGGAGACCTGCCAAGATACCTGCCCGAGGCGTACTCCGCGATACTCAATGGAGACGCTCGAGCTCCGACACGTCAGAATGACTAGTTGCCAATTCCTGATTCCTAATCAAGTCCCAAGTAGTGAAATGACCACTTGTGCATCAGGATTTGGGGCATTGATTAGTCATTCGATATTGGCAACTAGAAATTGCAGCCGCTGATGGCTTCCCTTCTCCTCTTCGTCCTGCTCGGGATGTACCGCCCCGAGAACTGGACCGTCTTCCCCTCGCTCGACGAAGTCCGCTGCATATCGAGCACCGGCTCGGAGGTCTTCGTCGCCGTGCCCTCGGGCGTCTGCGTACTCGACCGGCCGCGCTACAACCTCATCCGCACCCTGAACCAAGCCGACGGCATCTCCGGCGAAGTCCGGCTCTGCGCCCACAACCCGTCCCGCGGCGACGTCTACATCACCACCGACGGACACATCTATCGCTATGTCCCGGCCACCGGCCGGGTTGAAGAACTGACCGCGCCGTTCAAGTGGGTGTCATCCATCGGCATCGCCGACTCAGG
>JAFGRF010000209.1 GCA_016935295.1 Caldifarciminota bacterium
ATCCCGATTCCCGGTAGCGCTCCGCATATCGGCCGCAACCTGCGCACACTTGGCCGGATTGCGGCTGAGCAGAACAACCGTCGCGCCCTGCTGCGCCAACGCGCTGGCCGCGGCTCGTCCGATGCCGGACGTAGCACCGGTCACAAGGCACACCTTGCCGGTCATCGCACCCATGATGTCTGTGATTCTAGATACCTGCCGACCCAAGTCAAACGGCTATCGGCCGGCATCCATCGAACGGTTACCCATGTTTCCCGGAACGTGTCTCCCTGGGTTTCACGCCGCAGCCGTCTCTGTCCGCATTATACAGGTCTGTATAATGCGGACCATAGGCCGACATAGGAGACAAGACACGGAATAGGAGGAGGTTGATGTCTCTCTGCAGGTCGCGGTGGGGGTCGTTCCGGGGACGGTTCGGAGGGTGGCTTGCGGCGCCGTCCTCAAAGCTACTCCCAGTGCGACTCTCCGGCCGATTCTCACTGCCACGCGGATGTCCGTCTGCAGACCGGCTCCGGTCGTGACTCGCAGTGCCGTTCCGAAAGCGACTTGCGGTGTGTCCCTGACCGCCACGTTCCCGGTTGTCCTCAATTCGACATCCAGGGCCCTTCGCGAAGCGACTCTGGCCGTGATTCGCACCGCGATCTGTAGCGCGTTCCCCAGGGTGACTCGCAGGTTGACCTCCGATGCTCGGATGCCGGCAGACCGCTGGCCTCCCTCGAAGCCGCGGCCGCTGCTCATGGCAGCGGCCGAATAGTACGGGGCGGTCGAATCAGGACAGGAGATTGCCCTGCTTGTCCTTGAACTTGTCTACCGCAATCATAATGATGTCAATAATCCAGCCGATTCCGAAAACGCCGCCGGTCAGGAGCCAGACAACGCCGGTTCCGATCTTGCCGACGTAGAACCGATGCACTCCCAGACCACCGAGGAAGATGCACAATAGCAGGGCCGTCATCTTGTTCTTGTCCGACTTGCCCGCAACCGGGGCAGCACTCGCATCAGCCATTCGAACCTCCTGTTTGGTTAGAATCGGTCCTCGACGGAATGCCAATTATTGCTTCTGAGTCCCGGCAAGTCAAGCGGTTCCGGCGCCGAGTCGAAATCCCGGCCCGCCCAAGCTTCCTCTTGCCTACCGGGTGAGGTTGGTTATACTGGCAGTCCGCAGAGGCGGTATTGCCAAGTCATCAGTCAATTCCAGCTAGTGTCCAACTCACGTCCCGCATGAGGCATTATCCGTTGTGCATCACGCCGGGCAGTTGCATCACGTTCCATGGGAGGCAGACTTGAAAATCTTCATCGACTCCGCAGACATCCAGGAAATACGCGAGGTCGCAAGTTGGGGTATTCTCGACGGCTGCACCACCAATCCGTCCCTCGTCTGCAAGACCGGCCGGCCGTTCCGCGACTGCATCCAGGAAATCCTGAGTGTCGTCGACGGCTCGGTCTCGGTTGAGGCCATAGCGAGCGACTCGGCCGGCATGATCAAGGAAGGCCTGGACTGGGCGAAGCTCGACCAGTCCAAAGTCACCATCAAGATCCCGATGACGGTGGAGGGACTCAAGGCTGTCCGCGGCCTGACCGAGCGCGAAATCAAGACCAATGTCACACTCGTCTTCTCGATGAACCAGGCCCTGCTCGCCGCCCGCGCCGGGGCAACATTCGTTTCGCCCTTCGTCGGGCGGCTCGACGACATCTCGCACGACGGCATGGCCTTGATTCACGATATCGTCGCGATGATTGACGACTACGGGTTCGACACCGAGGTGATTTCCGCCAGTATCCGCCACCCTCTGCACGTTATCGAGTCCATCCGTGCCGGCTGCCACGTCGCCACCATCCCCTACGACATCCTCGTGAAGATGATCAAGCACCCGCTCACAGATGCCGGCATCAAGAAGTTCTACGACGACTACCAGAAGATACCCAAGCAGTAAGGAGGAACGATGCCAATAGTCGACTCCAAATCCGGCGCCCACGGCAAGACCGCGGGGCTGGGCGAGCTGGTCCAGGCCGCCAACATGATGCGCGGGTACGACCTCGTCGCGCTCTGCGCCGCGGGCTCCGGCCACTCCGGCGGCACGCTCTCGATCATGGATATCACCGCCGCGCTCTACCTGGCAGTGGCACGCCACGACCCGAAGAATCCGGACTGGCCGGACCGGGACCGAATCATCTGGTCAAGCGGACACAAGGCGCCGTCCCTGTACCTCGGCCTCGGCATCTCCGGCTACTTCCCGATCGAGGACGTGGTCCTGCTGCGCAAGCTCTACTCGCCGTTTCAGGGCCATCCCCACTGGCTGAAGCTGCCGGGCGTTGAAGTGTCGTCCGGCTCGCTCGGCCAGGGCCTGTCAATTGCCGTTGGCATGGCCAGAGCCGCCAGGATGGACAGGAAGAACCATCGGGTCTACTGCCTGACCGGCGACGGCGAGCACCAGGAAGGCCAGATCTGGGAGGCCGCCATGGAAGCCGGGGCCTGGGGCCTCGACAACCTCTGCTGTGTCCTCGACAAGAACCGCCTGCAGATCGACGGACTGGTCAAGGAAGTGATGAACATCGACCCGATTGCCGACAAGTACCGGGCCTTCGGCTGGAACGTCACGGAGATCGACGGCCACAACATGCAGCAGATTCTCAAGGCCTTCGAAAAGGCCGCCGCGACCAAGGATCAGCCCACGGTCATCATCGCCAACACAACCAAAGGCAAGGGCGTCGACTTCATGGAGAATCAGGCCGGCTGGCACGGCAGGGCCCCGAACAAGGAGCAACTGGTGCAGGGCCTGAAGCAGCTCAACCTCGACTTCCGTATCGACTACGAAAAGCTGCTCAAGAAGGCCGACGACTACCAGACCGAGGTCACGGCCAAGCTGATGGAGAAGGTGCCCAAGTTCGGCAAGGACTATTTCTGGAACAAGCAACCGGACATGAAGGTCGAGATGAAAGCTACCCGGGTCGGGTTCGGCGACGCTCTGGCCGAGGCCGGTGCGGACAAACGGACCGTGGCCATCGGCGCCGACATATCCGGGTCGATCGCCATCTCCAAGTTCTTCGAGTGCGACGCGGAGCGTTGCGAGCGCTGGATATCGGTCGGCATCGCCGAGCAGTCCGGGACCGCGGTCGCCGGCGGCCTCGCCAAAGAAGGCAAGCTGCCGGTATTCGGGACCTATGGCGTGTTTGCGGCAGGCCGCAACCTCGACCAGATACGCACCACGGTCTGCTACGGCGAGTTCGACGTCCTGATTGCCGGCGCACACGGCGGCGTCTCGGTCGGACCGGACGGCGCCACCCACCAGGCGCTCGAAGACCTGTTCCAGATCTGTGGTCTGCCCAACATGCAGGTATCGGTCCCGTGCGACGCACTCGAAACCAGGCGGGCCACCGAGCACATGCTGCTCCATCTCAAGGGACCGAAGTACGTCCGCTTTGCCCGCGAGGCGACACCGGTCATCACCGGCCCGGAAACGCCATTCGCCTGGGGCGTGCCCAACGTCTACCGGTACCGGGGCGCCAAGCCCAATTTCATCGAAGCTTTCGAGGTCAAGCTGGCGACGGACTACAAGAACGAGAACGAAGACCTGACCATCGTTGCCTGCGGACCGATGGTCCCCGAGGCGATGCGTGCCGCCTGGATTCTCAAAGAGGAGTCCGGGCTCGAAACCCGCGTCATCAACATGCACACCCTGAAGCCGTTCAACCCGCCGGCGCTGGTGCAGGCGGCGCTTGAAACCGGCATCATCGTGACCGCCGAGGAACACCAGATTGGCGGACTCGCCAACTGGGTTTCGCATGCGCTGCACGTGTCTCCCGAGCTCTACGGGCACCCGGTCGCTTTCGGAACAGTCGGCGTGAAGGATCGGTTCGGCGAGTCCGGCCAGCCCTGGGAGCTGATGTGGGAATTCGAGGTCTCCGGCGAGCATATCGCGGCGAAGGCCAAGGAACTCTACGACTTCGTACACAGCTCCAAGACCAAGGTGACGGCCAAGCCCAGGGTGAAGAAGTCCGCCGCGACGAAGACAAAGAAGCGCACGACCAAGAAGACCAAACCCGCGACCGAGTAACGGGACTACGGCATGAGACTCGCGAACCGCATGAGTCGGCTCGGGACTGAGACGGCATTCGATTGCCTGTGCCGCGCCAAAGCCCTCGAGTGCAAGATGGACGTGGTCCACCTCGAGATCGGCGAGCCCGACTTCGACACGCCGAAGCACATCTGCGAGGCGGCCAAGAAGGCGATCGACGAGGGCTACACCCACTACGGACCATCGGCCGGCCTGCCCGAGTTGCGGGAGGCGGTTGCCTCCTATGCCGGCAAGCTCCGCGGTGTCCATTTCAGCCCGGAGCAGGTGGTAATCACCCCCGGCGGCAAACCGGTAATGGCCTTTGCCATCATGGCCCTGGTGGAAGAAGGTGACGAAGTCATCTATCCCAATCCCGGGTTCCCCATCTACGAGTCCATGATAGACTACATGGGTGGGACCGCGGTGCCGATTCGGCTTCTTGAGGAACGTAACTTCCGCCTTGATGCCGAGGAGCTGACCTCGCTGGTCAACCCGCGCACCAAACTAATCATCATCAACTCACCCCAGAACCCAACCGGCGGCGTACTCACCCGCGAGGACCTGCGTCTCATCGCGGAGACGGCGCTGGAGCACGATGTCTGGATTCTTGCCGATGAGATCTACTCAGAAATCCTCTACGACGATGAGTTCGAGAGCGTCAGTCAGTTCCCGGAAATCCACCAGCGCCTGATAGTCCTCGACGGCTTCTCAAAGACCTACGCGATGACCGGCTGGCGCATCGGCTACGGGATAATGCCGGTCCAGATGGCGGAGAAGCTGGCCCGCATCCAGACAAACACCAACTCCTGCACCGCGACGTTCACCCAGCGCGCGTGCCTCGAAGCCCTGGCCGGCCCCCGCACGGAAATGGAGCGGATGCTCGCCGAGTTCAGGAAGAGGCGCGACTTCGTGGTCAAGGGTCTATCCGAGATACCGGGATTTCGCTGCGAACTCCCGCTCGGCGCTTTCTACGCCTTCCCGAACGTCAAGAGCACCGGCATCGACTGCGACGTCCTAGCACGCAGGCTCCTGGAAGAAAAAGGTGTGGCCTGCCTTGCCGGCACGTGCTTCGGCAAGTACGGTGATGGCTTCCTCCGCCTCAGCTACGCCAATTCCATCGACAATATCGCCAAGGCGATCGAGCGCATCAAAGAACTGGTCAGCAAGAAGTAGCGGCCGATGGCCGCGGAGCGCCATTCGCCAGTCGCCATTCGCCAATCGCTGGTTCGATTGGGTCACCTCTGCTTCGACGACTTCCTACTCCTCGCCCCGCAGACTTTGGACTTTGGACTTCGGACTTCGGACTTGGCCTCTGATTGGTCCCTCGCCCTAAACAACGCCCCTCACGTCCTCCGCCACTTCCTCAGTTCCGCCAATCTGCAATCAGCAATCTGCAATCTGCAATCGTCTGTCGCTCTGGAGGATGTCCACGCCGCGCAGCAACGGCTTGTGACCCACTTCGCCTACGACCTCCTCCGCGCCAAGGCCCCGCCGCTGTATGACGCGCTGCCCTGGCATGACTGGGACTTCTCAATTGTCACACGACGGTTCCCGCTCTGG
>JAFGRF010000021.1 GCA_016935295.1 Caldifarciminota bacterium
ATCATAGTCGTGGGGGAGATCGGCGGGACCGACGAGGAGCGGGAGGCCGAGTGGGTCAAAGCCAACTGCAAGAAGCCGGTGCTCGGGTTCATTGCCGGGCAGACCGCTCCGCCGGGCAAGCGGATGGGCCATGCCGGCGCCATCATCTCCGGTGGTTCCGGCACCGCGCCCGAAAAGATCAAGGCGTTCGAGGCGGCCGGCATCACCGTGGTCTACGAGCCGGATGAAATCGGGCCGAAGCTGAAAGAACGCCTGTAGGCGCAAGCCGCCAGTTTCCAGGTACCAGTTTCCAGTGACCGGAGGCCCGGCTCTGCCGGGTCTTCTACCTTAGAGTGCGGCTGCGAGGCTGCCGCTTTTTCTGACTTGGGATACGGAAAAGCGGGAGCTCGCGCTCCCGCAGTCCAAAGTGTCGTGGCCTAGTTGGACTCGGCGAGTTTCTGCTCGCCGATGGCAAAGCCCTGTTCGAGGGCGGTGATGTTCTTCTGGAGCAGGCGGTCCGGTACAGTGCCGGGGACCGCGTCGAGCAGAGCCTGCTTCGGCACCATTTTGGTGATGGCGACGATGAAGCCGATCATCACAAAGTTGGCGTACAGGCGGTTGCCGAGCTTCTCCGCAATGCGGGTCGCGGCGATGGCGTATTGCTTGATGTGGCCGCGCACCGCGTGGGGCTTCACGAGGTCTTCTTCGATGAGCAGGATGCCGTCCTCCTTCAGCTCCGGCTCGAACTTCTGATAGGCTTCCTGCGACATGGCGATGAGGATATCGGGTGTCGTGAGGTAGGGATAGAGAATCTCGGTATCGGAGACTACGAGCTGGGCCGAGCAGGCGCCGCCGCGGGCTTCCGGGCCGAAGCTCTGGGTCAGGGTTGCGCTCTTGTTGTCGTTAAGCGCGGCCGCCTTGCCGAGGATCATGCCGATCCGGATGATGCCCTGGCCGCCGAACCCGGATACCTTTATCTCCATTAGCGGGATCCGGAATCGGAGTCTACCACCAAGGCACAAAGGCACAAAGAGGATACGGACCGGAAGGTCTTTGCCCGCTTGGTGTCTTGGTGGTTCATTCTATACGTCTTTGGCCGGGTCCATCGGGCCGATGTAGGGCACGAACTTCGCGCCCAGGGCTTTCTTCATCTGCTCGTTCATCGAGTCGAGGTAGGTAGGCTCTTCTTTCTGGACGAACTTGCCGACGATGATGTCCTGCTGGTACCTGATGTCGCACTCGCGCGTCGAGGCGAAGTTCTTGGTGATGGAGTGGTCGTGGTAGAACTTCATCAGGTCGAGGCCGGAGCCGAGGCGGTTGCGACGGCCGTACACGGTCGGACACGGAGATATGACCTCGATGAACGAGAAGCCGCGGTGGAGCAGGGCTTCTTTGATCGAGATGGTGAGCTGGCGGACATGGAGCGCGGTCCAGCGAGCGACGTAGGTCGCGCCGCAGGAATCGACGAGGAACGGTATGTTGAAGGGCCGCTCGAACGCACCGTACGGCGTGGTTGTGGCCTGTGCGGTCTGGGGGGTGGTCGGGCCGGCCTGGCCGCCGGTCATGGCGTAGTTGAAGTTGTTGACGCAGATGACCGTCAGGTCCATGTTGCGCCGGGCCGCGTGGATAAGATGGTTACCGCCGATGGAGACCAGGTCGCCGTCACCGGAGATGATGCAGACCTTGAGCCTGGGGTTTGCGATCTTGAGCCCGGTGGCGAAAGGGATGGCGCGACCGTGAGTCGTGTGAAAAGAGTCATACTTGAGGTAGCCGGCAGCGCGGCCGGTGCAGCCGATGCCGGACACGACCACGATGTCTTCGCGCGGTATGGCGCTTTCACGAGCCGCGGCGATGAATGCGGTCAGGCACGTACCAAGGCCGCAGGTCGAGCACCAGATGTGCGGCATCCGATCCATCCGAAGGAAGTCCTCCATCGGGTGGGCGTCGGCTGTGCCGCGACCGATCACCAGTTGATTCGGGTTCACTTTGACCCCTCGATGATGGCTTTGAGGATATCGTCCGGGTTGTGGACCCAGCCGCCGCAGTGCGGTACAAGCATGGTCCGGCACCTGCCGGCGGCGGCACGCTCCATTTCCCGGTACATCTGACCCAGGTTGATCTCCGGCATCACCAGGCACCCGACTTTGCCGGCCAGGTCACGAATCTTCTTCTCCGGGAAAGGCCAGACCGTGATGAGGCGCAGGAATCCGACCTTGATGCCCTTCTTGCGGGCGTCGGCAATGGCCTTGGTTGCCACCCGCGAACTGATGCCGTAGGCGACCACCACGACGTCGGCGCCGCGGAGTTGCTCCTCTCTTATCATCATCAGGTCGTCGGCGTTGTCGCGGATCTTGTCGGCGAGCCGGGACACGCAGAGTTGCTGGCATTCGGCGTTGATAATGGGGTAGCCGCGCTGGTCGTGGGTCAGGCCGGAGATGTGGACGCGGTGGTCATCGCCGGCACGGATCATCGGCGGGACGCCGTCCTTGTCCGGTTCGTACGGAAGGTACTTGTCCCTGGGGCCGCGGTACCAGCGCCGCGGCCAGGCGTCGATCTTGTCAGCCGGCGGAACGACTACTTTTTCGGTCATGTGGCCGACGCACTCGTCCATCATGAACATGACCGGCACGCGGTACTTCTCCGACAAGTTGAAGCAGGCTATGGTCAGGTCGAAGCACTCCTGCGGTGAGGAGGGCGAAAGCGCGATTATCTCGTAGTCGCCGTGCGAGCCCCAGCGCGCCTGCATCATGTCCTGCTGCCCGGTCAGGGTCGGCAGTCCTGTGGAAGGGCCGCCGCGCTGGACGTTGACGACGACGCAGGGCGTCTCGGTCATCACGCCGAGGCCGATGTTTTCCATCATCAGGGAGAAACCGGGACCGGAGGTAACGGTCATTGCCCTCGCGCCTGCCCAGGCGGCGCCAAGGACGGCGGCGATGGAGCCGAGTTCGTCTTCCATCTGGATGAAGGTGCCGCCGATCTTCGGGAAGCGCTCAGCCAGCCGTTCCGCGACTTCAGTTGAGGGAGTGATTGGATAGCCGGCCATGAAGCGGCAGCCGGCGGCGATTGCTCCCTCAGCGCAGGCATGGTCGCCGTCGAGATAGTGGGCGCCGGTCAGTACCGGTCCGCGTTTCTTTTCGTTCATCGGTTCTCGTTGATCGTTCCCGGCTCAGACTGTGCGTCTTGCTCGTCGAGGGTGTTCCAGATGGCGAACTCGGGGCAGAGGGCTTCGCACAGCCGGCAGTTCACGCATTTCTCCGGGTGCGCGACAACCGGCGGATGGTAGCCCTTGCGGTTGTACTCAGTTGATACTTCCAGCACCTGGCGCGGGCAGTAGGCGATGCAGAACCCGCAGCCTTTGCAGCGCTCGAAGATGACGTGGACGTTGCCGTGCGGCGCTTTTCTGCGGTCGGCGTCGAGCGGTTTGCGCCAGTACTTCATCGTGGGTAGGGTGGGAATTATAGGGGTTGGCCACGGGTGGTCAAGGGATTGTTGCCGTGAGCATGGTCGCGGCCGGGGGCGGCCCGGCATGTATCCGGGGAAGATGGTCAACACGCTTGACTGGACACGCGGCCGGGTTCGGATAGTATTCGGTCGATATTCAGCCTGCCGGCGTCGCGGCTGCGACTGCGGCGAGCCCGATGCGGGCATTCAAGGAAGCAAGACATAAGGAGGTCTGAATGCGCAAAGTCCTGGCACTGGCAGCCGTGGTTGGACTGCTCATGGTCGTTGGTTGCGACCAGGGCGCCAAGCCGTCTGTCACCATAGTCTACCCGACCAATGGCTCGACCATTGGATTCGGCGGGACGATCATCAAAGCGGTTGCTACCGACGACAAGGGCGTCACCGAAGTGAAGTTCTTCGACGGGGCGACCTCCATTGGCGTGGACAGCACCGCTACAGCGGACACCTTCAGCGTGTCCTGGTCAGGTGGGGCTGCGGGTTCGCATACACTCAAGGCCGTCGCGACCAACGAAGACGGTGCAACCGCTGAGCACAGTATCAGCGTCACCGTCAGCGCCGGCAACGCGACCCACCACTCGGGCGAGATCGACACGAACGAAGTGTGGTATCCGGCCGGCAACCCGCACATCATCGACTCGGACGTCTACACCGGCGACAATGTGACTTTAACCATCATGCCGGGCTGCTATGTGCAGTTCTCGGCCGATGTCGAACTCTACTGCGGATACTCGAACCCCGGGTCTATCATTGCCGTCGGCACGGCCGACTCGATGATTACCTTCACGGCACTTTCCGATACGGTGCCGGGCTTCTGGGACAACATTGGATTCTACAGCTATGCAACCTCTACCGCGCGGATGAGCTACTGCAAGGTCGAGTTCGGAGGCAAGAGTTCCGGATCTCACGGCGCCATCTATGTGGCGGGCTGCAACGTGAAGATAGACCACACGACCGTTCGGAAGAGTGGCAACTACGGGATTTGTGTCGAGTCGGGTGGCTACTTCACTGAATTCAGCGACAACACCATAGGCAGCTGCGCCCAGTACCCCGTTCGGATAGGTGCGGACTTCGCGCGCACCCTGGGCACCGGCAACGTGCTTACCAGCAATACCAAGGACGGCGTCGAGATCGATGGTGGTCCCGTCTCGACCACGGGCACGTGGCTGGATCAAGGCGTGCCTTACGTTGCCGATGCCGATGTCTACGTCCAGGACGACGCGACCCTGACCATCAACCCGGGCACGACGATTTCGATGGACCCGAACGTTGAGTTCTACTGCGGGTATTCGTCTCCTGGCTCAATAATCGCCGTTGGCACGGCGACCGAGCCAATCACGTTCACGTCATTGAGCGACACCGTGGCAGGCGTCTGGCAGGCGCTGGAGTTCTACAGCTATACCATATCGACAGCTCGACTCAGCTACTGCGTGGTCGAACGCGCCGGTAGTGGTGGCGGCAAGGGCGCAGTCTTCGTCGACGATTGCCGCATCAAAATGGACAACTGCACCGTGCGTCAGAACGCGTTGTGCGGGGTCTACTGCGAGGGTGCTACAGGTTACTTCGACGACTTCAGCAACAACACCATCACGACGTCTGGCGAATACCCGGTTCGGATAGAGGCTGACAAAGTCAGGACTCTGGGCACGGGCAACGTACTGACGGGCAATGCCACGGACGGGATACTGGTCCACGGCGGGAACGTAGCGACGACGGGCACGTGGTTGAACCACGGCGTGCCCTATGTCGCAGAGGGTGATGTGTACGTGTCCGACGCTACCAACAATCCGGTCCTGACGATTGCGGCGGGCACGACAGTAGAAATGAAGCCGAATACGGAATTCTATGTCGGCTATTCGAGTCCCGGTGGGTTGATCGCCGAAGGCACGGTGACGGACAGCATTACGTTTACCAGTTCGGTGAACCCGCCTTCGGCCGGTGACTGGAGCCAGGTCGCCTTCTACAGCTACTCCGTGGATGCTCAGTGCCGGCTTGCCTACTGCAATATCTGGTACGCCGGCAGTGACAACCGCGGCAACGTGTATATCGACAACAGCTTGCCGACAGTTGCCAACTGCGATATCGGCTACGGGAGTGCCTACGGCATCTACCTGGCCGGTTCCGAGTATCCGAGCGCAGCCCAGTTGCGGGCCGACAACAACATCCACGACTGTGCCAGCGGCGATGTCCGCGAGCCGTAGGGCCGGCAGTATACAGACACTATCCAGGGGCGGCGGAAGCCGCCCCTTCCTTTCTGGTCATTCCCATAGAGGACGCAGCGCGTGTCGAGGTCAGGCCTTCTGGATCGTCTGCACGCTGCATGGTTTTGCTGGACAGCTTCTTGATGCTCGGGTACTACTTGATGTGTATGAATTCGCAGACGGCATTCCGCGTCCGGACACGAGCGGCCGTGGAGACGTACGACAGCGATAGTCCAAAGGAGGTCGATTGCTCAGGCTAGTATCGCTGGCCGCGACAGCCATCGTGCTGGTGGCAGTCGCGTGCGATGGTGCTGATACAGAGGCACCAACAGTGAGTATTGTGTCTCCGGTCGACGGCTCGTCGGTCAACAGGGGCGATGTCGTCATCAGGGCCGTCGCTACCGACAACAAAGGCGTCAGCTGCGTGGAGTTCTTCGTCGACGACACACTCGTCGGTTCAGCCAACACGCCGACGGCAGGCGATACCTTCGAGTGTGAGTGGTCCGATACAGCGAGCCAGGTCGTTGGGCAGAGCTACGACCTCTTTGCGAGGGCGCACGATGCGGCGGGCAACGCGCGGTCATCGAGCACCGTGACAATGACCATCATCGGTGCAGCTGGTCCGGAGGTCGCCATCGTCTACCCGGGCGATGGCGCGACCATCGGGCCGGGCAGTACGAGCATCAAGGCAGTCGCGACTGACGATAGCGGCATAGCCAGGGTCGAGTTCTTCGACGACTCAACGATGGTCGGCGACGATACCGCTGGGGTCGCTGATACGTTCAGTGTGGCCTGGACCGCCGGTAAGGGTTTGCACGTGCTCCGTGCGGTCGCCACGAATCGCAGCGGCGGCACGGCGTCGGATACAATCACGGTGACCGTTGCCGGTGGCACCGGACCTACGCATCACGCCGGGCAGTTGGACACGAACGAGGTGTGGTACGCATGGGGAAATCCGCATGTCCTGGACAGCGACGTATGGACGGGCAAGGACGTCACTCTGACAATCATGCCCGGTTGCCTTGTCCAGTTTGCGCCCGGGGTCGAACTCTACACCGGTTTCGTGCAACCCGGGGCCATAATCGCGGTAGGCAGCGCCGACTCGATGATTACCTTCACATCGCTGTCGGATACGGCAGCCGGTGCCTGGAGGCAACTGGGTTTCTACCGCAACACGATGCCTACGGCCAGGTTGTACTATGTAGCCGTCGAGTACGCCGGCGGGGACGGAGCTGCCGGGGCTGTATACGTCAGTGGCTGCGGCATCACGATGGACCATTGTGCGTTGAGGAGGAGCGCCACGGTCGGTCTGTGCTGCGCGTCCCGCGGCTACCTCTACAGCTTCAGCGACAACACGATAACCGCGTCGGGTGCATACCCGGTCCGAATCGACGCAGACTGCGTGTGGACTTTCGGAACCGGGAATGTCCTGACCGGCAATGCCAGTGACGCCATCCTGGTTAACGGCCAGAACGTGAAAACGACTGGAACCTGGCTCAACCAGGGCGTGCCCTACGTCGTCGATGGCGACATCGATGTCTCGGATGCGACCAGTGCTCCAGTTCTTACGCTTGCCGCCGGGACAACGGTCAAGCTGCAGCCGCAGGGCGAATTCCGCGTGGGCAACGGTGCGCCCGGTGGCCTGATCTGCGACGGCACGTCCGGTCAGATCACCTTCACCAGCTCAGTCTCCAGCCCCGGCGCATGGAGCCGGCTGTCATTCTACCCGCAGGCTCTGAGCGGCCAGTGTCAGCTGGAGAACTGTCGGATTGAATACGGCGGGTACGATGGCCATGGCGACATCTACATCGACAACTGCACGCCGACAATCACCGGTTGCGACATCGGCTACAGCAGCGCCTACGGCATCTACCTGAACGGCGTTACCTATCCCGACCCGACCGACCTACGGAACAACAACACTTTCCACGACTGCGCGAGCGGCGACGTCCGCGAGCCGTAGAGCGCCGTACACAGGCATCTCGGGGGCGGCTCTGCCCGCCCCTCTTCCTGTTATCGTGTGACGGGCGTGGGTGCGCCCGGGCGCCATGATGGCGGAATGACGCGCGGGCCGGGCGTTCTCTCCTGAAGCCGGGCCCGGGCAACTGAGAATTCGCCGTACCTGTCGTTGACCGCATCAAGGCTCTCGAAGAGCGAGCCGGCGCGGGCGTTCTCGAATGCCATGGTCTGCTTCAGGTCGCGAACCAGCCCGGATACGCTGATTCCGAGGAGTCGCACCAGCCGGGGCGGCTGGTAGAGTTCTTTGAAGAGTTTGATGCCGACCTGGTAGATACGCAGGCCGTCATCGATATAGCTCTTCAGGCTGTGTTGTTTGATGAAGGTCGAGAAATCGGCGTAGCGAAGTACGAGCGATACCGTCCGGCCGGCAAAGCTGTCCCGGCGCAGGCGGCGGCCGACCTGCTCGGAAAGTTGCAGCAGGTGACGCTGGATTTCCGCCATGTCGCGGGTGTCCTTGTCGAGCGTGAAAGAATGTCCCATGGACTTGGTGGCAGGTTCGTGGAAATAGGGGAGAACCGGGTTTTCGTCCACGCCCTGACCCATGTGTTTCAGGTGTGAGCCAACGATGCCAAAGATGCCGTTTAACTGCTTTTCCGGGTACCGGCCGAGCTCGCCGCAGGTTCTGATGCCGAGCCGGTTCAACTTCTCCTGGGTCTTCGGGCCGATGCCGCACAGTTCCTGCACCGGCAGGGTTTCCATCAAGGCTGCGACCTCGGATGGATGGACGGTAGTCAGACCGTCGGGTTTGTGCATCTCTCCGCAGAGCTTGGCGAGCAGCTTGTTTGGTGCGATGCCGACCGAACAAGTCAGGCCGAAGTGCTCTTTGATGTAAGATTTGATGCTGCGGGCGATTTCCTCCGGGCCGTGGAAAAGGTGCGCGGTCTGGGTTACGTCGAGGAACGCCTCGTCAATCGAGAACACCTCGACCCGGTCGGTGAACGCGGCGTAGAAGGCAAGAATCCGGGTGGAGGTGTCAACGTACTTGGCCGGGTGGCCGGAGACGAGGATGATCTCCGGACAGAGCTTCTTCGCCTCGGGCAGGGTCATCGCGGTCTTCACTCCACGGCGCTTGGCTTCGTAGGATGCGGCGGCAATAACCGTGCGGCCCTCCGGGTCTCCGCATACGCCGATGGGCTTGCCGCGCAGGAATGGAAACGTCTGCTGCTCGACCGAGGCGAAGAACGCGTCCATGTCGATGTGCATGACCACACGCTCCAACCCGCTCACCGCTAACCGCCTACCGCTTTCCGCCGCTCCAAACTACCAAGCTCAAGCCCAAGCGCAAGCCTTCTGAAGTTTTGGCTTTTGACCTTTGGCTTTTGCCTTTTGAATTCATTCCGTATACGTTCCGGTTATCGTCCAATCCAGCGCCTTCGCGTTGTAGGAAAGTTCGAACACGTTCGCGCCGTCCGAGACCGTGAAATGATAGACTTCGGCCTGGCCCTGGGTTTCGCGCCAGACATAGGTAACGTCGTGAACCCGATACTCCCGGTTGCGCCATATAAACATGACCGGCCGGAGCTTGTCATGCGGAAAATTGGGGGCGGTTCCCATACGGTGACAGTCTCCGTATATCGCGTAGACCTTAACATTTTCGCTGAAACGGTGATGCGTCACCTCGACCTCCTCTAAATCGGCTTCGTCGGCCGGGCTGTCTTCACCCGGCCAGAGCGAGGTCTGGAACGCTGCTGATGTAGCCATGATTCTCTCCTTAACGGTAATTGCGGAGCAGACCGACAACCACACCGACTATCTGGAAATCCTGTCGGTCCGGGCTGATGACAATCGACTCGAATTCGGGATTCTCCGACTCGAGCACAACCTGGCCCGAACGCCGCTGGAAACGCTTGACCGTGGCCTCATTGCCGAGCAGAGCGGCTACAATTTCGCCATTCTCAGCAGCAGCCTGCGGTCGTACAACTACCATGTCATTGTCCATGATGCCGGCGTCTTTCATGCTTTCGCCTTTGACCCGGAGCAGGAAGCAGTCGCGGAACCGACTGAGCGAGACCTGTGCCTCTACGTTTTCAACCGCGAGCAGGGGAAAACCGGCGGCAATTCGACCGATGAGCGGCAGGGAGTCAGGCTGGTGTATGCTCGAAATGCCGCGGGCCTGACGGGGAGTGCGTTTGAGCAGGCCTTCGTCTACCAGTATGTCGAGGTGATACTTCACGGCCTTGGTACTCCTGACGCCGACGGCTCCGACGATTTCCCGAATACTAGGAGCAAAACCGTGTTCGTCGGTATAGCTTCGGATAAACTCCAGAATCCTATTTCTGCGGTTCTTATCTCTAGTAAACATACGTTTACATGCTAACCGTGATAATTCAGATGTCAACTGGGGTTTTGTGGTCTGATGCGAGCAATGTCTAGTGAAGCAAGCTTCAATATATCAGTCTATTACGACAACTATGCCGCATAGCTGCGGAACGAGCTACTTCGCCAATCAGGTGGGGGGGTATGTCGCAATCCGGGTGGCGGAACCAGGAGTTGGAAACGGCCGACAAACAGCCACAGGGAGACTGAGCAAGGTATCCTTCAAATGAACGTACACACGCAACTAGGTTACGATTAACTCGGAGAGGCCGAGCATGGTTAACCGCCAAGGCGCCGGTGCTTTTCTTCCTCGCTGCCTCATTTGTTGACGCTTGTCAGCAAGCGGCTATATTTAGGCGCGTGATACAGAAAGCGTGGTGCAGCGGTCGAGCGGGCGAATGCCCGGTCGTGGGTCCGTTCATGTCCCTCTTCCGTTCCGGCTGCTTCCCATGCTGAAAGGAAAGGTTGTTATCGGCGGAGTGGTCGGGCTTCACGCCCGTCCGGCCTCAGGCTTCGTGCAGGTGGCGGAGCGGTACTCGTCGGAGATCCGGCTGGTCAAAGACGGCATGCGGGTGAACGGCAAGTCCATCCTCGCCATCCTGACGCTTGCCGCATCCAAGGGTAGTACGGTGGGGCTTGAGGTGTATGGTGAGGATGAGAGAGAGGCTTTCAAAGCGCTTAAGCACAAGCTGGAGACATTGGACCAGGATGAAGCGTAAATTGGAGAAGAGCTGTCGGGGCATACCGGTATCTCCGGGATTCGCGCTCGGCACAGCACATGTCTACCGCCAGTACGCGCCCGCGCCGGCAGAGAAGGTGCTTAAGCCCTCGGCGGTCGCGGAGGAGTTGAAGCGGTTCCGGCAGGCGCTGACCGCGGCAACGCACGAGCTCCATACACTCCACACCCAGGTGAAGCGCGACCTCGGGTCGGACTTCGCCGACTTCATTCAGGTTCAACTTGCGTTGATAGGCGACGAGGAAGTCATCAAGAACACCGAGGCGTTCATCCGCGAGGCGCACCGGAATGCCGAGTTTGCCTATTCACAGACCGTCAAGCGGATGTCGGAACCGGTCGCCAAGTCGGCGGACCCGCTGTTCAAGGAACGGATGCTCGATATAGCGGACGTGTCCAACCGGGTGATGCGCAACCTGCTGGGTGACGACCTGCGCTCGTTGCTTGAGGTCGAGCCGGGCACGGTAGTCTTCGCTCACGACCTGCCGCCTTCTGAGGCGGCGCTGCTCGACCCGGGCAGGGTTGTGGGTCTCGTGCTCGAGGCCGGCGGCAAGACCTCCCACACTGCCATCATGGCCAAGGCCAAGGAAATAGCTGCGGTTGCCGGCACCGGTCGGCTGTGCTTCGCCGTCACCGATGGTCAGAAGGCCTTCGTCGACGGATACCGGGGTCTCGCTATCCTCAACCCAAGTGCCAACCGTCTGCGGGCGTACGACGACGAAATAGAGCGAAGACGTGTCTACCGTCGGTCGCTGGGCGCCCTGTCTTCGCAGGCCCCGGTAACGGCCGACGGACGGACTATTGACCTGTCGGCCAACATCGAGTTCATCGCCGAAGCCAGAGCGGCGAAGCGGTACGGTGCCCGCGGGGTCGGCTTGTTCCGGACCGAGTACATGTACCTGGCCAAGCGACGGCCACCGACCGAAGAAGAGCAGTTCCTGGTCTACGCCGAGGTCGCCAGGCTGTTCAAGCCCTATCCGGTCATCATCCGGACGTTTGATCTCGGCGGTGACAAGGTGCTGACCGGGTACAGCGAAGCGAATCCCTTTCTCGGCTTGCGCGCCATCCGCCTCACCCTTGGCAAGCTGGACCTGTTCGGGGATCAGCTGCGCGCGATCCTGCGGGCCTCGGCTTCTGGAAACGTGAAGGTGATGTTCCCGATGGTGAGCACCATCGAGGAGTTGCGTCGGGCCAAACTCGAGGTGGAACGGGCCAAGGGCGTTCTGAAAGACAGCGGCGTAGCCTTCGATCCGGACTTCGAGGTCGGCGTAATGGTTGAGACGCCCTCTGCGGCCATCATGGCCGACCGGCTGGCGCACGAGTGCAGTTTCCTTTCGATCGGTTCGAATGACCTGACCCAGTACACGCTGGCGGTTGACCGGGGCAACGAGCACGTCGCGCGGCTGTTTGACCACTTCCATCCGGCCGTGCTGCGGCTGGTCAAGCAGACGATTGATGCCGCGCATCAGCAGGGGATATGGGCAGGGATGTGCGGCGAGTTCGCTTCCGACCTGTTCGGGATGCTCCTGCTGCTCGGCATGGGCGTGGATGAGATGTCGGTTTCGCCGGGCGTGATTCCGGAGGCCAAGGGCATCATCCGCAGCATCGACTCCGGGGCCGCAGCCGAGGTAGCGAACCAGGCGTTGAAGTGCGGCACGGCGCTTGAGGTGAGAAACATGCTCCGCCGTGAGGTCGACCGTCGCTTTCCGCAACTGGTCGAGTTCATATTTAACACGAAAGGCAAGAGATGAAGAACCCTGGGTCAAGCGGTACCGACCGAATGCTCGACCTGGCGATGGGCCTGCCCGAGCAACTGGTATCCGGCGCCAAGGCAGCCCGCGCCGCCCGGATCGGACGCCCGGCCCGTTTTGACGCGGTCGCGGTCGCAGGGATGGGCGGCTCCGGCATCGGAGCGAGGATCGTACAGGGGCTGCTGCTCGACGAGTCGCCGCTTCCGGTCCACGTCTGCAACGACTACGACATCCCCGCTGCGGTTACGGCGAAGACTCTGTTTTTCGCAGTCAGCTACTCGGGCAACACCGAGGAAACCCTCTCCGCGTATGCGCAGGCACGGGAACGGGGCTGTCGCATCATTGCCATCACGAGCGGCGGCGAACTCGGTCGGTCGGCGACCAGAGCCGGCTGCCCGGTTGTCTCTGTCCCTGTTGGCATGCCGCCGCGGGCGGCCCTCGGGTACCTGTTCTCGACTCTGTTGATCTCCTTGGAGCGTCTCGGTGTCTGTCAAAGCCACGAACGCGGATTCGGCGAGGCGGAGCGGTTGATGCGCGCCAGGCGCAAGTCATGGCTCGGGCGTGCCCGTACCATGGCGGAGTATGTCAACGGAAGGCTGGCGCTTGTCTATTCCACCGGCCGGATGCTGGATGCGGTCGCGGATCGCTGGCGCTGTCAGCTCAACGAGAACGCGGGAGTAATGTGCCACACCAACTGCTTCCCCGAGCACAACCACAACGAAATCATGGGGATGGGACGGCCGAAGCATCCGGGTCGGAACACGGTCGTGATTGCCCTTCTGGACCGCGAGACACATCCGCGCACCCGGTATCGGCTGGAGTCGGTGCTTAGCATCAACGCAGAGACCTACCACGTTGCCATGCGACTCAAGAGCGAAGGGCGGTCGCGTCTGGCCCGGATATTCTCCCTGGTCATGCTCGGCGACTTCGTCTCGGTGGAACTGGCACGGCTCGTGGGCAAGGACGCGATGGAGATCGAGCGGATCGACGAATTGAAGCGCCGGATGGCGCGGAAGCGAGGTTGAACCGTGCAGTTCAAGGCAGTGATTCCCGCGGCAGGCGAGGGACGGCGGCTGAAGCCGCACACGCACACGACACCCAAGATCCTGCTGCAGGTCGCCGGCAAGCCGATCATCGGCCACATCATGGACCGGCTGCTGATGGCGAGGCCGGACGAGGTAGTAGTTGTCGTCGGGTCCCAGGGCGACCAGGTGAGAACCTACCTGACGAGCGAGTATCGCTGTCCTTTCCGGTTCGTACACCAGACCAACCCCAGGGGACTCGGTGACGCGGTTCACCGGGCCAGGGACGTGTTCTCGGGCGAGCCGATTCTGGTACTGCTCGGCGACACGATTGTCGACCTCGACATGTCGAAGATGGTCGGACGCGACAACGTCATCGGCGTGCGGGAGGTCGCGGACCCGCGCCGGTTCGGTGTGGTCGAACTCAGGAACCGCCATGTCAGTCGCTTCGTTGAGAAGCCGGAACGGCCCCGGTCCAATCTTGCCATTGTCGGCGTCTACTTCTTCAGAGATTCTGCCGGCCTGTTCGGTGCACTCGACCGCCTCATCGCCCGGGGAAGGACCACCAAAGGCGAGTTCCAACTCACCGACGCGCTGCAGCTGATGGTCGACAGCGGCACCAAGATAAAGACTCGCACCATCAAGCACTGGCTCGACTGTGGTACGCGCGCTGCGATGCTCGAAACGAACCGCTACCTCCTGGCAAAGGGGAGCTACCACAGGCGAAGACCGGGTTCGGTCATCATCCCGCCGGTCTTCATACATGACCGGGCGAGGATCGACTCCTCGGTCATCGGGCCCAATGCTTCGGTCGGAGCCGATGCTGATATTCGCGGCTCCATCATCCGGGATTCGATCGTCAATCAACACGTTGTGGTCGAGCACACGCTGCTTGAGGGTTCGATCTTGGGTGAGAACTCCGTTGTGCGCGACCGTCCGCGCCGGCTGAATCTCGGGGGCTTCTCCGAACTCGAGATGGGATGAGCCGGAGGGAAGCCCGAAGTCCGAAGGCCGAATGACGAATGGCAATCCCAGTCACAAGATCGGCCATTCGGGCTTGATTCGGAATCCGGGTTCTGCCCCGACGCCCCCTGTCGGACAGTGCGTCATTCGGGTTTCCGTGCCGCGTCAACCATGTTGACTTTCACCGTAGAGAAGACCGATTCGCTCGCCCGCCTGGGAACGTTGGTCCTGCCGCACGGCACGGTCAGCACGCCCTGCTTCATGCCGGTCGGTACCCAGGGCTCGGTCAAAACCCTGACCCCGGCCGAGGTGATGGGGACCGGCGCGGAGATGATCGTCTGCAATACCTACCACCTCTACCTCCGACCCGGGCACGGGCGGGTCCAGGCCGCGGGAGGCCTGTCGAAGTTCATCGGCTGGGACCGGCCGATTCTCACCGACTCCGGCGGGTTCCAGGTCTACTCGCTGGCCGCCCTGACCCGGGTGACCGATAGAGGTGCGGAGTTTCAGTCGCACGTCGACGGCAGCCGGCACCTCTTCACGCCGGAGTTGGTGGTGGAAATCCAGGAGGCGCTGGGTCCGGACATAGCCATGTGCCTGGATGAGTGCCCGCCGTATCCGATCAGCCGTCCGGTGGCCGAGGCGGCGGCTGCGAGGACCTCGCTCTGGGCGGAACGCTGCTGCCGGACCCGGAAGCCGGAGACAAACCTGTTCGGGATCGTGCAGGGGGCCACGTACGCTGACCTGCGGGAGGAGAGCGCCCGGGCGCTGGTCGCCCTTGACCTGCCCGGGTATGCGATAGGCGGGCTCTGCCTGGGCGAGGCGTCGAATGTCACCTACGAAATGGTCGGCCGCGTGACGCCTCTGCTGCCGGCAGAACGGCCGCGCTACCTGATGGGTGCAGGCTATCCCGAAGACATCGTGGCCTCGGTGCGGCTCGGCATTGACATGTTTGACTGCGTGCTTCCGACCCGCAACGGCCGCACCGGTACCGCGTTCACCGCAAGCGGCCGGGTCGCCATCCGCAACTCGAAGCACGCGGACGAGTCGGGCTCGCTCGATGCGGCCTGCGACTGCTACACGTGCCGGACCTTCTCGCGTGCGTATCTCCGTCACCTGTTCGTGGTCGGCGAGGCGCTCGGCCCCAAGCTACTGACCTTGCACAACATCAGCTTCTTCCAGCGTCTGATGCAGGGCATCCGGGCGGCAATCGGACGCGGTGAGTTCGAGAGTTGGACGAGCCGGTTCCTCTCCCGCTACCGAACGGGAGCGGATCCGGCCGAAAAAGAGAAAGACCGCTAGCACCAAACCATGGAGGCAACAATGAGAAAGCTATTGGCCGTTCTGGCCAGTGTGGCAATCGTCGCCGTCCTGTCCTGCGGCGGCGGAACCGGGACGGCCGGCGGCAGCAACGCCATCAAGGTCGGGCTGATTGTGCCGCTGACCGGTGACGTGAAGACCTTCGGCGAGTCGGCCCGCAACGGCACGATGCTCGCCCTCGAAGAGGCGAACGCCGGCGGCGGCGTCAACGGTCGGAGGATCAACGTTGTCGCGACCGACGACAAGAATGACCCGACCGAAACCGGCAACGCCGGCTCGAAGCTCATCGATATGGACAAAGTCGCGGTGATCATCGGCTCGGTTTCGTCCAAGTGCTCGGTGCCGCTGTCCGACAAGTGCGAGAGCGCGAAGATACCGATGATAACCCCGACCTCGACCAATCCTAAGGTGACGGTCGGGGAAGACGGGAAGCGGAAGGAATACGTGTTCCGGGCCTGCTTCATCGACCCGTTCCAGGGCACGGTCGGAGCCAGGTTCGCCCTCGACAGCCTCAAGGCGAAGACCGCAGCAGTGATGTACGACGTGGGCAATGACTACTCGAAGGGCCTGGCCGACTACTTCAAGGCCAGTTTCGAGAAGGGCGGCGGCAAGGTGATTGCGTTCGAGTCCTACGCCAAGGACGACGTTGACTTCTCCGCGCTCCTGACCAAAGTGAAGCAGTCCAGCCCCGACGTGCTGTTCATTCCGGACTACTACAACAAAGTCGGTCTCATTGCCAAACAGGCCCGACAACTCGGGATCACGGCCGCCTTCCTTGGCGGTGACGGCTGGGATTCGCCCGAGATGTCGAAGATAGCCGGTGACGCCATTGTCGGCGGCTACTTCACCAACCACTATTCACCCGATGACCCGCGGCCCGAAGTCCAGGAGTGGGTGGAGAAGTACCAGGCCAAGTACGGTCAGAAGCCGGACGCGCTCGCGACCCTCGGGTACGACGCGGGCCTGCTGCTCATCCAGGCCCTGAAGAACGCGCCCAACGCCAAGCCGGACGAGATCAAGGCGGCGCTCGGCGCCATCAAGGACTTTCCCTGCGTGTCGGGCAAGATCACTTTCGACGAATGGGGCAATCCCATCAAGAGCGCGGCGGTGCTGGAGTATACGAAGGACGGCCAGCAGTACGTGACCACCATCAACCCGTAGCGCAGCCCGCGCACCTGCATCACGAGGGCGGCCCTGCGGCCGCCCTCGGCTTCAGAGGCCACGTTGCGCCAGGGCGGCAGTCGCTGCCGAGGTCCCTTGTTCAGATGATTGACGAACGCGGGAACGCGGCTAGAATAACACGAATGGGTAGCGTCCCAGAGCAGGGTTTTGACCCGGCGGCTCTGCTGCTGATAGTGCTGGTAGCGGGCATCGGTATCGGCATCGGCATCGTGGCACTCCGTCGCCGGCCGAAGACCCCCCGCTGGATGAACCTGAGGAGGACGAGGAGGAAGCTGGACGTCATACGGCGTGACCTTGACCGGATGGTCGAGTACGTCGGGGAGCTGCGCGACTCGGAGCCGACAGCCCATCAACTTTTCGAACTGGGTCTTGCGGCAATGACCCGGTGCCACTGGAACCAGGCCGTCGAGCACTTCCAGGAGGCGCGGCAGCGGGCCACCAGGGCACAACTGGTGCCGCTGCTGGTGCACATCGGCGTGTGTCACTACATGCAGGGCAGCCTGGACGATGCCCTCCAGGAGTTCGGGGAGGCGTCCCGCCAGGCCGACCGTGAGCGGGACAAACTCGGGGCGGCTGCGGCCCTTGCCGATATCGGGGTAGTTCACCACGAATACGGAGAACTTGGCAGTGCACTCACCTACCTCAACGAAGCCCTCGGGATCTTCCGGGAACTGGACGACCAGCCGGATGTGGCGCTCTGCCTGAACAACATCGGCAACGTCCATCACTCCAATGGCAAGCTGGACGACGCGCTCAAGTCACACGAAGACGCGCTGGCGATATCGCGCGGGCTCAGTGATGAGCTGGGCATCGTCACGGGACTCGGCAATACCGCCAGCGTCCGCCACGACAAAGGCGAGCTCGACAAGGCGCTCGAGCTTTACGCAGAAGTGATTGAGAAGGCCCGCAAGATCGGGGACAACGTCGGCTACGTGATTGAACTCGGAAGCATCGGCAGCGTCTACTATGACAAAGGCGACTTTGACCGGGCGCTCCGGTTCCACGAGGATTCTCTGGCCGGGGCACGTCGAATCGGCTTCCGTCTCGCCGTGGCTACCGAACTCGGAAACATCGGCCTGGTCCTGGAGAAGCGGGGCGCGCACGGCCAGGCCGTCCCGAACCTTGCGGAGGCCTTGAGCATCCTCTTGTCGATCGGGGCGAGCGGCGGACAGCTTCAGGTGCTCCTGGGCATGTCGAGATGCGACGACGGCCTCGGCCGCGAGCGGATGCAGGAGCTCCTGAAGGAGGCCCTCGGGTCGGAGGAAGGCGCTACCGACGTGCTGGAACGGGTCGACCAGTTGCGGCGCCGGCGTCCCTGGCCGACAGCAAAGAACTAGCCTTTCCGACTTGACGCGGCGAATCCACGGTCAGTCCGCAGTGCCAATCCAGAAGCTGCAACCGGTCGTATGGTCGGGCCAAGCTGAGGCACGCCCGCTGCCCGAGCGC
>JAFGRF010000210.1 GCA_016935295.1 Caldifarciminota bacterium
AACGGCCCGGATGGCACGAGAAACAGTTTACCAGGGGGGTCAGTTTTCAGTGGCACAGGGGGGTCAATTTTGAGTGGCACACCACAGGTATGCCTCCGCCAAAGCCCGTCGTCGAATTGGTCGAGCGGTTTGAAAGGGACCGCAAGGTCTGCCTGTGCGTGCCCTGCCCACGCAGCCGGCGGGCCGCACGCAGACAGGTCTTCCTGTCCCCTGACTACAAAGAAGAGCAGCTCCGCGCCGAGTTCCTCAACCCCTTCTTCGAATCGCTCTGCTGGAACGTCTCCAACAGGGCCGGCCTGACCGAGGTTTCCGAGTCGGTCAACTACGAAGAGTCGGTAAAATCGCGCGGCGACGACTCTGTCGCCGTCCCCGCGTCTCGCCGCGGACGTACGCCGCCGCTCGCTGGCCCGCGGACCCCAAAGCCAAGCTTGATACTATTAACATCCATGTTAATATCATGTTGAGGTTGGTGCTACTTGAAGACGGTCCGGCCATGCAGGTCCATGACCTGGAAAGAAACGGCCGCCGCGAGGCCATGGACTTCGTCGAGTCGCTGGCTGCGCCGGCCCGGAGCCGGTTCATCAAGACGTTCCGGCAACTCGCCCAGACCGGGAGGGCCGGGCGCGAGGAGCAGCGGTTCAAGCACCTGGATGGTCCGGTCTACGAGGTGAAGGAGCACAGCGTGAATGCCCGGCTGTTCTGCTTCCGTTGGCGAGACCGGGTCATCGTCTGTACGCACGGGACGCGCAAACCCGCGGGCAGGGGGACAAGTCAGTATCAGGAGGCGATTGAGAAGGTGAAGCGATTGCTGAAAGAATGCGAGGCCGCAGGAGTATTGCCATGACTGAGAGAGATCGACGGTACAAGGAACTCACCGACCGGTTGGAGAAGGACCCGGAGCACTGGGTCGAGTCAATGCGCATCGACTTCGTGGAGGCAGTCGAGCGCATGATGGAAGAACGCGGCGTGAGTCGGGCCGAACTTGCCCGACGACTGGACTCCTCCCCCGCCTACGTCACTCAGATGCTCAAGGCCCTGTTCAACCCCACGCTGCTGACGCTTGCCAAGGTGGCACTGGCGCTCGACGCCCGGGTCGAGTTGTCGCTGGTCCCCAAAGATGAGCCTCCCGGCAGACGCGCAGCCCCCCTCCGCGAGCCGCGTCGGAGAGAACGGCAGCAGGAGTTCGTGGCGGCAGAACGATCCTCCCGCGCCGGCCGGAACGATTTCATCGCTTCCGACAAGCCTGCCAAGCCCCAAAGCCGCAAGCCGTAGGCCGTCACCGCCTCTCTCCTCCGTCCTCCCTCCTTTTCAGTCACCCGCGTCGGCTTGACTCCGAAGAACACGGGGCTGGTGGGAGTCTCGCCACGAAAGCACGAAAGGCACGAAGAGGATGGCCGCTGCGTCGGCTTGACTGCGCAGGACCGCGGAACCGAGGGGGATCTTACCACAAAGACACCAAGACACTACCGCCAGGAGCAAAGTCCGAAGGACGAAGGCCGAATGACGAATGCGTCGGCTTGACAGGCATGTGTCTGAAGGTAGAATCCCGAACATGAAGGCACCTGAGCCTAGTCCTTGGCTCGGCATAAGGGGTGTCCCGATTTGGTCCGATCAAAGGAGGTACCGCATGTCAGTCATGGGTTATCGTGTCCTCGCGTTCGCGACGGCCGTGTTCGCCGTACTTGCTCTTCACTGCAAGTCAGGGAATCAGGCCCCTGTGGTGGATTCCTTCAGCGCCCCCGACTCCGTCTATCCCGGAACAGACCACGTCGTCTCCTGCACGGCGACTGACCCCGAGAATGACCCGGTGATGATCTCCTGGGAATGTACGGGGGGAAAGCTGACTCCTGATACTGGATCGTCGGTGACTTGGCGTTCTCCCGATTCAGCGGGAACGGTAACGGTCACGGTTGAGGCCAAGGACACTCACAACGGCGTGGGGACCGACCACAAAGACGTGGTAGTGTCAACGGCTGCCAACCGCCCTCCGGTGATATCAGGCATTACCGGCGCAGACACGGTGGAATCCGGGGGCAGCACTGACTTGGCCTGCGCCGCCTCCGATCCTGACGGTGACACCCTGACGTACACTTGGACCTGCAACACTGGCGGTCTGTCAAGCCAATCGGGGCCAAGCGTCACCTGGTACGCGCCCGACAGCGCCGCCTCCGCAGTAGTAACGGTCGTCGTATCCGACGGGCAGTTGGCGGACACCGCCACCAAGAGTGTCGTGGTCAAGGTGAAGCCCAACGAAGCGCCTATCATTGACTCCATATCAGGACCGGCATCCCTGCCAGCGAACGGCAGCACGACGCTGACCTGCTACGCGCATGACCCGGATGGTGACTCACTCACCTACGCGTGGACGTGTGAACGCGGGCATGTGACGCCCCCGACGGGTGCAACCGTCACTTGGACCGCGCCCGACACATCTGGCAACGTCATCATCACTGCAACTGTGCGCGACGCCCACAACGCGAACGACCAGCGCACCAAGACCATCAACGTAACGAAGGTCACAACTACGTGGATCGACACGATGGTTTCGGTGCCGGCCGCCAGTGCCAAAGCGTGGTATGGCACCATGAAAATCGGATATCGGGTCTGGGGCAGCTTCTCAGTCGAACAGAAGGCTACAACGGCCCTCGACATCAACTTCTACGTCTTCGACTCAACGAACTACTACAAGTGGGTCAACAACCAGTCGGCGACCGGTGTCGTTGTGGTGAACCGCTCATCGGGAACGAGCTACTCGGGCACAATCCCAAAGACCTGCAGGTACTACGTAGTGCTGGACAACACGTACAGCATTCTCACTCCGAAGGTCGTGACATTCAATACCAAACTGACCTCGCCGTGACGCTTTGGCATTCATGCGGAACACCACCGACATCCACGCCGTACAATGGAAGACGCGGCCGGCAGAGGCGCCGCGCGAGGAAGGAACCACAGTGAAGCAGATCCTAGTGGCCGCTACTCTGGCCGTGCTTGCCTGCGGCCCATCGAAACCCATGTTCTCGTCGCTGCCGAACGACCAGAAGGAACCAATACAGGGAACCAGGGACAGTCACCCCATTTCGGGAAGCGCAGCCGCCAGTTCAACAATGAAGTGCAACACTTGGGAGGCAAATTGGACGAAAGGAGCTATCCTGAGTGGCTATGCACGGATGCTATCGA
>JAFGRF010000211.1 GCA_016935295.1 Caldifarciminota bacterium
ACCAGCATAACGTCATTCAGCCCGATACCGTCAATATGACATTTTCGCTGCGGCATTACCCTATGACATTATCGCTGCTGCTTCACATGCGCGCAACAGCTGCTTGACAGCATACGGCAGCCCGGTAGAATTCCCACTTAAGCATGGCGGAGGCAAGAACGAAGTCGCCCGGGCCCGGGAGGACGGATATCCCGGCCTGGTTTCGTTCGCTCCTTGTCCCGACCTACGGGAAACGCACGTTATTCTACCTGGTCAGCGACGTAGTCGTCGTCTTCGCTGCCAGTTTCCTGACCCATCTTGCCGTCATCCAGCACGTTTCGTCGGGGGTGTACTACTACACTCGGGGGGTGCTTCCCTTTGCCGCCACGGCCGCCGCCTGCCAACTGGCCCTTGGTTTCCTGTTCTCCAGCTACAAACTGAAGTGGTCCACCTTCTCCCTGGTCGACGTTCCACGCTTGGTACTGCCCAGCATCGGCACCGCCGTGCTCCTCGGCGGCCTGACCGCGGCGCGGGCGTTCGCCGGCCTGACTCCGCTGTCCGCCGTGACCTGGGGATTGCTGAGCGCGTGCGGGCTGGTGGCGGTCCGCGGCAGCCGGCGGTTCTACACCGAGGTGGTGCGGCCGAGGTCGGGAAAACGGGCGATCCTCGTGATGTGTTCGCACAAAGGCTATTTCCTGCTCGACACGCTGCGGCGGACTCCGCGTTTCAACTATCGGATCGTCGGTTTCATCGACCCCGAGCCCAGCAATCGGAACACACTCAGCCAGGGGCTGCCGGTGCTGGGGAATTTCGACAACGTTGAAAATGTCGTCGCCCGGCACCGGATTGAGACGGCATTCGTTTTCCTGAGCTCGGACCCGGCCTTCGCAATCGGGCAGTTCTGCCAGCGGCTGCATGAACTGGGACTCGAGGTGCGGCTGATCCCGTCCATGACCGACCTGATCGACGACCGGGCCGACATCGGCGCGCTGGAACGTCTCACCATCCACGAGCTGACCGGCCAGCAGCCGGTCAAAGTGGATCCCCGCGAGATGGAGAGCGTCTTTGCCGACAAACGGATCATGGTCACCGGCGCGGGCGGTTCGATCGGTTCCGAGCTCTGCCGCCAGCTTGCCCGGTTCAACCCGGCCATGCTGGTGCTGTTCGAACGTGACGACTCAAACCTCTTCTACATAGAGCGGGATCTCCGCAACCTGTTCCCGAAATCACACGTGGTGCCCTTTCTTGGTGACATTACCCGCGAAGCGGACGTCGCCCGGGCCTTCGCGTTGACCCGGCCGGACATCATCTTCCACGCCGCCGCGTACAAGCACGTCCCTATCCTCGAGTTCCACCCGGCCGAGGCCATCCGCGTCAACGTCCAGGGCAGCCATCTGGTTGCCCGCGCCGCCGTCGAGCACGGGGCCGAGAGTTTCGTCTATATCTCTACCGACAAGGCGGTCAACCCCAGCAGCGTCATGGGCGCCAGCAAGCGGATCGGCGAGACCGTGGCGACGGCGATGAACTCGTCCGGCGGGGTCCGCTTCCTGGCGGTCCGCTTCGGAAACGTGCTCGACAGCCGGGGCAGCGTCACGACCATCTTCCGCGATGCCATAGTCCGGCGCCAGCCGGTAACGGTGACCGACCCGGAAATGCGTCGCTATGTGATGCTCACCAGTGAGGCCGTGTTGCTGGTCATGCAGGCGGTGGCGCTCGGCCGTGGCGGGGAAGTATTCGTGCTCGACATGGGGAATCCGGTGAAGATCAAGGACTTGGCAGAAACGATGATACGGCATGCCGGCCTGCGCCCGGGCATCGATGTCCCGATCGTCTTCATCGGTCGGCGGCCGGGTGAGAAGCTGTTTGAGGAACTGCTGACGGCAGAGGAGGGCACGGCCGCGACGGTAAACCAGCGGATCTACCGTGCCTGTATATCGAAGCCCCGCACTTATCCGGAGATACTCGACGACCTTCGACGGCTGGATGAGGTCGCCGGCAGCGGCGACACCCAGCGGATCCGAGACGAAATCACCCGGCAGGTCAGCAGCTACCGCCCCGACACCGGCTGCCTGTACGGACACCCCACTGCCTCGGGACGGGCGGAGTATCCACCGACTGCCGAACCTCTGTCGGCGGCAAAGCCGGGCACTGCGGCACGCGGCGGGCGAGAGGCACCGAGGGCGGCGGGGGCCACGGACCCGACCCAAATCTGAGCACACCCGCGTCACCGCCGGGGCAGGGGTTTGCGGGCCGATGGCCGCCTGGTTCTGGCCGCGGCCGTCATCCGGGTTCAGCGCCTCTCACAGCCTTGTTCCCCACCCGCCAGCCGCACAGTTGACATGGTCATCCCCTGTTCTATCCTTAGCATAGAGTGCCCCCTGTTTCGGGCACGGCGGATACAAAGCAAAGGCCGCGGAGGCCGGTACATTCCGGCGCTCCGCACCAAGGAGGCTTCGTGATCGTAGGCAACCTCAGTGCAGGCATGATCGCGGCTCTCGTCCAGCTGCTCGTGGCTCTGGTCGGAGCTATTCTCATCTCTGCCGCAGTGCAGGGATTCAAGGTTGAATGGCAGGCCCTGTTCCGGAGGCAGTTCGAAGGTGCGCCGGCTCGCATCCTCGTCTACGCGGTGTCCGCCTTCTTCCAGCTCTACAACGGGTCCATCCACGGACTGCCGCCATCGGAGATAGTGGTTCTCGCGCTTCTGACCGCCCTGTCTGCGACCGGATTCTACCACTTCGCAAGGAAAAAGCAGCCGGCCTAGCAGGTCGCCGATTCGTCGTCAGGGCGCTTCGAGCAGAGACTGACAGCTAGAGAAGGAAGCGCGACTCAAGTCTGTGCAGAACGACCCGGCTACGCCGCGCGGTTCGCAACTGCGTCCCAGACGCGAAGGAAATTAAGGCCTTCTATCTTGGCGATGTCGCGCTCGGGATAACCGCGGCGTCGCAGGCCGGAACTGATCACACCCATCTTGGTCACATCCTCGAGCCCGGCCAGCACTCCCTCAAAACCATCGAAGTCCGAGCCCAGCGCGGCATGGTCGGGTCCCACCAACTGGCAGATGTGGTCGATGCAGTCCAGCACATCCTCGACTGACGCCTTGTCCTCCGGCTCGCGCAGGAAGTACGGGAGGAACACGACCCCAATCACGCCGCCGTGCGTGCCAATCGCCTTTATCTCATCGTCCGTCAGGTTCCGGTTGAAGTCACGTCGTGCCCTGATTCCGGAGTGGGACGCGATGACCGGGGACAGGCTCGTGTCGAGGATGTCGAACACAGTCATGTCCGCGCTGTGTGACACGTCAACAATCACCCCGAGCTCGTTCATTCTGCGCACCGCCTTGCGGCCGAGAGGCGACAGCCCCTTGTGCGGCTGGCTCTCGTCACTGCTCGAGTCTCCAAGTTCGTTGGAGTTGCACCAAGTCAGGGTGAGCACGCGCACGCCGTGCTCGTAGAAGCGGTCGAGATTCTCGAGTCTCCCCTCCAACGCATGCCCGCCCTCGACACCCAGAACCGCAGCAATCCGGCCCGCGGCCGTCGCCTGCCGGAATCCTGCGGGCGTCCGCACGGGCGTGACCGCGTCGGGACAACCGGCACACACCTGGTCGAACACGTCCGCTCCTCTCAACGCGAAGTCGCAGTACTCGCCCGGCTTGAGTTCGGTCGGGCTGACCCAGACGGCAAAGACCTGGCCGTTGACGCCGCCTTCTTTCATACGGGGCAAATCAAGGTGCCCCTTGTCCGACCGCTGCGTGATGTCTTTTCGGCCACGCATGTGCTCGTACAGCGCGTCGGTGTGGAGGTCGACCAGAAGCGGGAACGGGGAATCGGGAATCGGGATGTCTTTCATGTGCGCGTGGAAGTATAGTGCTGGGTCGACGCGGGTCAATCCGGCCTTGCCTCTGACGGAGTCGGTCTACAGCTTCGTTCGCCGAAGCCGAAGGGAATTGGTGACGACGTTGATGGACGATAGCGCCATCGCCACTTCGGCCATGATCGGGTGAAGCCAGCCGAGCATTGCCAGCGGTATCGCGACCACGTTGTAGAAGAACGCCCAGAACAGGTTCTGCCTTACCTTCACAAACGTCGCGCGGGAGAGTCTGACCGCCGACACTACGCCGGTGAGGCTCCCGCGTACCAGAGTCACGTCCGACGACTCTATCGCTACGTCCGTACCTGTGCCGATCGCAATGCCCACGTCGGCTGCCTTCAGGGCGGGCGCGTCGTTTATCCCGTCCCCGACCATCGCCACGCTGCCGAACTCCTTCTGCAAGTCCTTCACAACCTGCTGTTTCTGAGCCGGCAGGACTTCGGCGACCACGCGGCTGATGCCTGCCTCGTTTCCCACCTCGGTTGCGGTCTCCTGGTTGTCGCCGGTGAGCATGATCGGCGTGATGCCGAGCGCCTTCAGGTCGGCAATCGCCTGGGCCGAGTCCGGCTTCACCGTATCCGCCACCCCGATGACACCGATCGGCTTGCCGTCGGACGCTACATAGAGCGCCGTGCGTGCCCGTCTCCGCAGGCTCGCGGCCGCATCGTCAAGAACCCGGCAGTCGACACCGCACTCCTGCAGGAGGAGTTCCTTGCCGGCCAGCACCTCGGCATTTCCGACTCTTCCCCTTATGCCCTGGCCCGGCACCGCCTGCACATCGGTCGGCAACGCGAGCTTGAGGCCACGCGACTGCGCCGCGGCAACGACGGCGCCAGCGACCGGGTGCTCCGAGCCCTGCTCAAGCGCCGCAGCAAGTCGCAGTACTTCGGCCTCTGCGACGCCGGCGGCCGGCACTATGTCGGTCACTGCCGGCCGGCCCTGGGTAATCGTGCCGGTCTTGTCGAGCACTACAGCCCGCACGTCTTTCAACGTCTGGATGGCCTCGCCGGAACGGAAGAGGATTCCCCGTTCCGCGCCCATGCCGGACCCGACCATCAGGGCGGTTGGTGTCGCCAGTCCCAGGGCGCACGGGCAGGCAATCACCAACACCGCGACCCCGGCGAAGAATGCAAGGGACACAACAGAGAGATTCGGGTTCACCCACGGCAGGAAGGTCGCAGCCCACTCGAGCATCGGCTTCAGGCTGGGCGCCAGGAAGAGCCACCCGGCGAATGTCGCCAGCGCGACAAGGACCACGACCGGGACGAATCTGGCCGTCACCTTGTCGGCGAATGCCTGTATCGGGATCTTCGTGCCCTGCGCCTGCTCAACCAGCCTGATGACTTGAGACAGGAAGGTATCGCCGCCGACGCGGGTCGCCTCGACCTTGATGAGCCCGTTCCCGTTCACGGTTGCGCCGATCACTTCATCCCCAGGCTTCTTGTCTACGGGCAGGGACTCGCCGGTCGCCATCGACTCGTCCACGCTGGTCGAGCCCTGGAGAATCCTGCCATCGGCCGGTATCTTTTCGCCGGGACGGACGACCATGAGGTTGCCGGGCGCAAGCTGAGCGACAGGCACTTCCTTCTCGACGCCGTCGGCCAGCTGAATCCTGGCGGTTCGCGCCCCGAGCGCGACGAGTTTCTTGATTGCCTGGGAAGCCCGGCCCTTGGCTCGGGCCTCGATGTACCGGCCGGTGAGAGAGACGGCCATGATCATACCGCCGACGTCGGCAAAGCTCTTGACCGGCAAACCGGCCAGCACCGCCACGCCGGACCCGAGCGACGCTGCGACGCCGAGCACGATTAGGACGTCCATCGAGGCCGACCCTGCCCTGACCGAGCCCCATGCCCCGCGCAGCGTGGCCCATCCCGGGCCGAACAACACAGCAGCGCAGAAGACTACGCCGATCCAGACCATGCCGGGGATGTGCGTCGCGAGGACGCTGTGCAACACCATAAGCAGCATGGGCACGGCTGCCAGAACCCAGGCCCAGACTAGTCGATTTGAGGCACGTCGGAGCTCGACCTCAGCGCGGTCCTCGCCGCCACCTTCGTCGTGCCGGATGTCGTATCCGACATCCGTGACCGCCTTTTCCAGCGAAACCACCGGAGACACCTTGGGGTCGAACTCGACGATCGCCTTCTCGATGGCGAAGTTCACAGTCGCATTCTTCACGCCCGGCAGGCGGTTGAGGGCTTTCTCAACGGTCGCCACGCAACTCGCGCAACTCATCCCTCCAATCGAGAGAGTGATAGTGTCGGTCCTGCCGAGCTCCGGTTTCTCGAGAATGACGGGCTCGGGCAATGGGGATCCGAGTTCCTCTCCCATACCGGCTGACTCGGCGGATTGCAGGAACCGCTCCGGCTCGGCCTGGAACCGCTTCCGGCAGTTCGGGTTGCAGAAGTAGTACGTTGTGCCTTTGTATTCCCACTTGCCCGCCTCACTCCCCTCGCGCACGACCATCTTGCAGACAGGGTCGATGTGAGATGCAGGGACTTTGGACTCTGGACTCTGCACCTTGGACTTCTTGGTATCTTGGTGCCTTTGTGGTGAGGCCTTTTCTGCTCTGCCTTCTGCATTTGGCCTGCCGCTGAGATACGACTCCGGGTCGGCTTGAAAACGCTTCAGACAGCCTTCGCTGCAGAAGTAGTAGGTCTTTCCCTTGTACTCCCATCTACCCGCCTCGCGGCCCTCGATGACGTGCATCTTGCAGACCGGGTCAACGTGGGATGTCGACAGCCCCGCGGGTGCGGACGTTGCGGCAGGCGAAGGCTGCTCAACCGGCATCTCAGTACCGACGTACTCCTCGGGATTCTGCTGGAACTTGTGGGCGCAGCCCTTGGAGCAGAAGTAGTAGGTGAGACCATCGTAGTCACGTTTCGCTGCCTCCTGCCCCTCGATGACCTCCATCCTGCATACCGGGTCTACGTGACGACCCGGCTGTCTGCCTTTCATAACTCTATTCGACGAGCCGGGGCGGAACGCGATTCATCAGGTGTAGAGCGAATCCATGCCCGGCTTGCGGTTCTCGCGGGCGCGGCGGACAACGGCCTCCATCCGGCGCTTCCGGGTCGCCTCCTGTTTGGCCTCCATGACCCAGCCCGCATACATGTTACGATAGGTCCGGGCAAAGTCCCGGAAGTTGCGCCACGCCTCGGGATCGGCGCGGAGCACCTTCGCCAAGTCCGGCGGAACGGCGTCCTCCCGCCGGTTGGAATACGCCGCCTGCCACTTGCCGGACTTGCGTGCCTCTTTGATGGATGCCAGACCTGCAGAACACATTCTGCCCTCGGCTATCAGCCGCTTCACCTTGTTCTTGTTCACCTGCGACCACACGCTGCCCTTGCGCCGTGGCGTCCAGCGCTGGCGGAACTTCTGCTCGTCGACAGCGTGGATCTGGCCATCTATCCAGCCAAAGCAGAGCGCCTCGTCAAGCGCTTCCTGGTAGCGCAGCCCGGTCTTGGTGCCTTTCTTGTACATGTAGACCCACTCGCCGTTCGACTTCGCATGATTGCGTTCGAGCCACTTCCGCCACTCGGCCGCACTGCGAAAATCGAGGGGTTCAAGCGAGCTCATTGAGGCAGGGAATGTGGTCATTCGGACTTGATTCGACATTCGAGCTTCTGATTTCGAACTTCCGTTCTGCTGGCTTCCGCCGGCAGAACGGAGAGGGTGGGATTCGCTATGCGCCCGCACCCCCATGCTCTCCTTTGGGGCCGTGGCGTGCTGACGCACGCCGGGCGCGCCGAATCCCTACCGATTGAGAACAATCGGAGAGGGTGGGATTCGAACCCACGGTACCCTTACGAGTACACATGCTCTCCAGGCATGCCCATTCGTCCACTCTGGCACCTCTCCACACGGGCAGGATTCAAGGGTCCAGGGGCTCAGGAGTTCAGGTCCGGAAACCAGAACCCGCGAACCGCGGAACCCTGCTCCTGCAGCTTATCTGAAGCTGCCCGGCTGTCAAATCCGCGGCTACTTGATCAGAACCAACGTTCCCGGCTTGACCGCAGCGACTACGCTCTTGAGCGGCATCGAGTCGAGCTCGATGTAATTGTGATCGATGGCCTCGGCCGGCACCTCGTCGCTGACCTTGCCGTGGATCACGATGTTGCCCCCGAGGAATATTGCACCCGCCCCGAAGGCGTTCGGCACACAGCGCTCAGTCGAGTCCGCCGGCGGCACCACGCCCTCAAGCCGGTAGAGCCAGTCCGGCCGGAACCAGACAGTCCGCGCCTGCCTGCTCAGTACCTCGAGCGTCGCCCTGGGCAGTGCCGAATACTCATCCTGCCCCTCGCGTATCTGGCGGAAGCGGAACCTGGTCTCCAGAATCGTCTTGTCCTGGACCGCAAGCGTGACCCTCCGCTCACCGCGATTGATGACCAGATAGGGCTCGCGCCTCGACAGGGAAGCAATTCTGTAGTTGAGGTACTGCTCGTCTTGCTCAAGCTTCGCCTTGACCGACTGCAGGCTGTCGTAGATACCGGCGACCGAACGGGCATCGGCGTCGGCCTCGCGGGCCGCGCGCAGCAGTTCGTGCTTCCCGACTGCGTCGGCCAGCCGGACCAGAGCGAGGCCTCCGACCACGGTGGCGGCCACGGCAAGGAAGCTGTTGAATCTCCTGCCCATCAGAAGATAAACACCTTGGTCCCGACCGGTACCGAATCGTAGAGCACCTTCAGGTCGTCGTAGCCGACCCGGATACAACCGTGGGTGACGCTCCGGCCGAGGAGATTCTCCTGCGGCGTCCCATGTATCATCACCCCGCCGCCCAGGTCGAGCAGGAACGCTCCCAGCACGCCTTTCTCCCTGCGCAGCGGCGAGTAGAGCGACGGGATGGACTCGCCCTTTTCGAGGAAGGCCCAGTCGGGTTTGATCCAGACCGGATCTTTCTTCTTGCGGATAACGCCCATGATACCGCGCGGAGTCTCAAACACCCAGGTCTGGCGCCCGAACTTCAGAGTATCGTTCTTGCCGGTGGAAATGGCTGCCTCAAGCACGACATTCTGCCCCCGCCGCAGGGACAGTCGGTTGCTGTTCGGATTGACCACAATGTAGAGCTCGTTCGTAAAGGCGGTGGCGAACTGGTCGGCAAGCTGCCCCACCGAGCTGTTGAGCGCCTCGATCTCCGGCCCGAGCTTCGGCGTCTCCAGCCGCATTTTCCGTGTGCTGGCTCGGGTCTCGTACAACCGGTACGTGAGTCGCAGCAGGTCGAGCCCAAGACTCTCCTTGATCGGGTAGTAGACCTCGGACCAAATCAGCGCCATCGCCGATAGGACAATGATGCCGATTGACTTTACCGGACTGAGGGTCACTGATGCCAGCGGGCGTGCTTGCCGCGGACATCAACATGGATGAACGGCCCGCGCGAACGGGTGCGGCTGTACCAGCCGATGCCGCCGACCAGTTCCGGGTGCTCTGCCTCCAGCTCTTCGGCGTAGCCGGCGAGCACCTTCGCATCCGTGCTGTTCGACCGGCCGTCGTGGTTCAGGTCGTCAAACCGGCCGTCGTTGTTGGCGTCGATTATGATGTCCGCGGCCCCGCCGTAGATGTGGGCGCTGTTCCGCCCGCGCTCTACCCGCCAGTTGTGCGCAGGCGGCCGATAGCCGCTGAACACCGTGAGCCTGTCGAACCTGACCCCGTGGCTCTTGACGAGGTCGGTCAGCATCTCCAGCTTGATCACCAGCTCCTCGCACAAGACCGTGTACTTGGGAAATCCCCTCATGGTCCGGGACGCGAAGTCGCGGAGCGTGTAGTGCGGAGACACGTGAGTATCCAGATTGTCGGGCGTCGTGATGATGAACCCCTTCGGCTTTGTGAAGTTCGGGTACTCCTCGATGGGCTTCGGGTACCTGCCGATCCTCACGTCCCTGAGGTATCCTCTCCTGCTGAGGCTGTCAAAGGGAATCATCACGAAGGCGTTGATCCTGCGGACCGCTGTCCCGCTGGTGACGATTATCGGATAGAGGCCCGGCTCCTGCGGAGCCACCCAGCAGGTCGCTTTCCCCGCATCCACCAACTCCCCGGCCGATGCGACCCAGCCGCTGCTGTTCGCATCATCCGACGTCGCCAGCCGCAGCGTCTCGCCCGGCAGCACGAAACGGCCGATTTCGTCCCAGTTGTAGATGTAGCCATTGATGTCGACCGCAAGCCTCGGCCTGACTTGTGCTCTTACGGTTGCATCACTGAGGGTGGCGCCGGCCGCGACGCCGGCGAGAAGAACCCAGAAGACCACAAACGAACGCAATACTGCTCCTTTAAGTCAATCGGCCCGACGGGGAGGATCAGGCCGAAGCCGCTGAAGTATAGCGACGGCGGCGGGCAGAGTCAATCCGGCCAACGCTTGCCATCGAATTCGGCCGTGCTAGAGTCTTCGTGTCACATGGCAGGCAGCCAGCTCAACCATCGAGGAGGTCCGGTGAAATCAATCGTCATGCTTCTTTCTCTCAGCGTCACTGTTCTCGCGGCCGGGCCGTTTCCGGTCGGCGTGATTGACACGGTCGGCGGAACCACCTACGACGACCAGAACTCGGGCCCGGCCCTGCAATGGGTGCTCAACGACCCGGCCTACGGCATCCACGTCACCTGGATGTATTCCAACTCGGCCTCATCCTGGCCGGACCGCACCATGCAGTACAACTTCTTCGACAAGACCCTGAACGCGTGGAATTGGATCGACCCCGACTTCATGGTATCCGGTGTCAACTCCCAGATCCGCAAGACCGGGTTCGGTACACTCGACCTCGACCCGGCCAGTGGTGCCGCGTGTATCGCCGCCCACTACGCCGCGGGCATGCCGGACTTCACTCCCGTCCTGGTCGAGGACCTTTTTCCCGGTGCCGGGCTCTTCAGTGAATGGCTCGGCGAACCCGACCTCACCGGCTACTTCCTGCCGGTCATCGCCCGACCGCCTGACGGCTCCATCAGCCTGCTCCTCATCCTCTTCGCGGCCTCGGACAACCTCTACTACGTCCGCTCCACCGAATGGGGCACCTGGGGCGTGCCGTCCTTCTGGAATGTCAGCGGCGGATTCGGCCACAACCTCGTCGCCTCGCGCGCTTCGAACAAGCTCCTCGCCACCTGGATGAGCGGCAGCGGCCCCGAAATAGCCCTCTCCTACCGCTTCTCGTCTGATGGGGGCGCGAACTGGGACAACACCCAGGCCTTGACTCCGCCTTCGGCCTTCGGCGGTGACTCGGGCACAGTCTGCTTCATCGGTGCCACTGCGATGTTCGACAAAGACGACAACTGGCGGCTGGTGACAACACTTGTGCCGCTGGTTGCGGACTCGGCCCTCCAGAACCCGGCCCAACTCTGGGTCTACAACTCCGGCACCAGTCAGTGGAGCTTCATTCGCGGCGCGGGCGGGCAGAATCTATCCGGCGAGATCGGCGAGAACGCGGCCTATTGCGGACGGCCCAGTCTCGGGCAGAACCCGCTCAGCGGGACCTTCTACTGCGCGTGGGAAGAATTCGACTCAACCAACTTCGAGCCTACAACCGGCCGGCTCCGCGCCGACATCTTCGCCGCGGCATCACCGGATGGCGTGACGTGGAGTGCCCCGACCCGCCTGACGAACGCCGATGCGACGTCCAAGCGATTCCCGTTCATCGCCCGCAACTGCTCGGGCGACTCGCTGGCAATCGGCTTCGAGCAAGACTCCATTGCCGGGTTCAACACCGGCGAGGTCGGCGCGATTTCCCGCAACCCCATCTGCGTCTGGCGCGGCACCGGAGTGGGCAGCCTGGAAGAAACGTCGACCGCGGAACTCCGAACGACGAACTTTGGCCCGTCCATCGCTCGCGGCGTTCTGCGCCTTCCGGTTTCACAATTCACTATTAACTCTTCTCTATTCGACATGACCGGGCGCCGCGTCATGCCGCTCGTCCCCGGCCCGAACGACGTCAGCGCCCTGAGCCCCGGTGTGTACTTCGTGAGAGAGACCAAAGCGCAAGCTCAAGCACAGGCTGTGCGGAAGGTCATCATAGCGCAGTAGCGGCCGGGCAGACCCACTGGGTCGAGGCAGCGGAGAGATGGGCGCGCAGCCCGGAACAGACATCGGGATACAGCCCGCCGAACTCCCCCGCGAATCGTCCTGCAGGTAGTCTCCCAGGTAGCTCTGCGGATAGTACCGCAGGTTGCGTCCGGGATAGCGGTGCAGGTGACTCGGCAGGTGGAACTCCGGATTGACTGCCGAGTCACGGACAGGGTTCACTCCCGAATAATGGCTCCCCGCTATTCTGTGTGGGTAAGGTTGTTGACGGAGGGGTGTTTGGTGGCTAGCTTCAGCTACCATGAAAGACACCGACCTG
>JAFGRF010000212.1 GCA_016935295.1 Caldifarciminota bacterium
ACTTCAGCCTGACATCTCCCTGCGCACGAGCCCGGGACGTCTTCTCGTACCAGAACATCTGACGGCCGGTCACCCGAGCCGAATCCTCGCCGCGCCACCAGGTGAGCACCGGGCTCGAGTCAATCACGCCGACGGCGCCGTCCAGGTCATAAGTGCCTTTCCTGCCGGTCAACCGGAAGCTCCGGTTGACGTTCTCGAGCGCCACGCCCGAATCGGCCCGCACCAGCTTCTCCCTTGAATGGTAGAGCAACTTCGGAGCGCGGATGTCCAGAGACTCCTGACGGACCCGTACGTTGCCGAAGAGCTCGGCCAGCTTGTCCGAAAAGTGATACCGGGCTGAGTCAGCCCAGATCTGGGCGTCGGGGTTGGTGATGTGAACGGCGTCCTGGATAAGCGCCAGCCCTCTGCCTTCGTACATCCGCGCCAGGTTCGCGGTAATCCGGGTGCCGCCGTCAGTCACGACCACGCTGTCACGGAACACTGTCGCATCACCGCCGGGCGCGCGTTCTATGGACATGCGCTTGGCGCTGAGATTGGATGCGGCGCTCAATCCCACGCACAGCAACCCCGCCAGCAAAGGTCTCAATGGCCCCATTCGCCGCATTCCAGCACCTGCTACTTCCCGGTCTCGAATTCGTAGTCCGACGTTCCGCGCACCGGGCTCAGGATGTCAATCCTGTTGAGCCCGGCGTCGGACACCAGTCCCTTGCCTGCGATTCTGCCTTTGGGTGTCTCAATCACCAGGTCGGCATCGGTGCGCACCAGCCGGCGCTGGTTGCTCCAGGCAAGCGAGTCGGTCTCGAGCTTTGTGCTATCCGACGTCCTGACAACAACGTGGCCCCGCGCAACCAGGTCCTCGTTCCGCGAGTATATCGAGCCCTCGTCCGCGACCAGCGTGGAGCTGACTCCGCCTGCCTCATCATGAAAGAGCACGCGCAGGCCGGTGACGTCGATCCGCTGCGCCGGGTCGTAGACATACGCCTTCTGTGCCTCGAGTGTGTACAGCCGCTTGCCGCTGGAACTCTCATTAAGTGTGAGCGCCTCGACTATCTGGTTAGGCAGGACCGGGTTCGGGCCGCAGACCGGCTTGTCGTTGCAGGCAAGCAGCATCAGGAACACGGCAGTCAACCGGTAGACCGCAATCCTGCCTGATCTGCAATCTTCAATCCGGAATCGGTTGCCGGAAATCACAACTGGATGGCTCCCGCTTTGCCCCACCACACCCAGTCATCGGGCTTTTCGCGGACGTGCTTCAGCAGTACCCGCAGCGCGGCCTGTTCATCACCCGGGGGGTATACGCACACCCTAAGACGACGCCGCTCCAGCCTCGCGAATGCCGGCACCAGTCCGGCTCCCTCCCGCGCCGCCAGCCTGAATCCGGTGGCGGGCAACCTCATCCTGACGCCGTCGCACTCTGCCCACGTCTGAGTACCTTGACTCGTGTTGTCCAGCATGAATCCGGTGATGGACGGCCCGCGACCTGCCTTGATGGCTTGCCTGACTCCTCTGACCAAGGCTATGCCTCCGGAACTGCGCAAATTCCGAAGCTCCGCGGCAAGGGCCGGGTCACGCTGTTCGCCGACGGCAAGCGTGACCCTGCAACCGCTGCGGCTGAATACCTTGGGCAGGTATTCCCACAGCCCGAAGTGAAAAGAAGCCATGGTCGCATGCAATTCCCGTTCCAGCACTTCATGGGTAAGATTCTCACCGCAGACAACCGCCCTGTCAATCAGTGCATCGCCCCTCCTCGAATCTGCTCTTGCCATCAGCGACAGGTTCAGACCAAGCCGCCAGGCGTTTCTCGCCCAGAACCATCGGCTCTCTTTCCCCATGATAATGCGCAGGTTACGCCTGATCTCGCGGCGATAGTCCGGCCGCAGCGCAAGATAGAGGAGGACGATTATGCGGGAGAGAAGTACTGCCGGCTCTTCAGGCAGAGCCCGAACCAGCGCGAGAGCGACGGCGGGCAAACTCATGGCCGGCCTTGATGAACTCGTGGAAAAGCGGATGGGGTCTGAGCGGCCTCGACTTGAACTCCGGATGAAACTGGGTCGCCACGAAGAACGGGTGTCCCTTGAGCTCCACGATCTCCACCAGTTTTCCGTCCGGCGACCTGCCGGTTGCCAGCAACCCGTTCCTCTCCAGCATCGGCAGATACTTGAGGTTGACCTCGTAGCGGTGGCGGTGTCTTTCCTGTATCAACCCGGTACGGTAGCACCGCATGGCAACGCTGCCCTTGCGGATCCGACATGGCCAGGCGCCGAGCCGCATCGTGCCGCCCTTGCGCCGAACACCCCGCTGACGCGGCATCATGTAGATGACCGGATGGGGAGTCCGCGGATTGAACTCGGTTGAGTTCGCATTCTCCAGACCGCACTGGTTCCGTGCCGTCTCAATCACGGCCGACTGCAGCCCCACACAGAGGCCAAGGAACGGCAATCGGCGCTCGCGGCAGTACTTGACCGCGCACAGCTTGCCTTCGATGCCGCGCACGCCGAAGCCGCCGGGCACGACGATCCCGGCCAGGCCGGCAAGACGTTCCTCGACCGTCTCCGGGGTGATCTCCTCTGACTCGATCCAGCGGATCTTCGCGCTCACCCCCACGGCCGACGCGGCGTGGTGGACCGATTCGACGACAGACTTGTAGGCATCGTGCAGCTTCATGTACTTACCGCAGAGCCCGATCTCCAGCAGCTCAGTCGCCAGCGTCTCGTGCTCTACGAAACGCTGCCACGAACCGAGGTCGGGCTTGCGGGTCTTCAAGCCCAGCAACTGGCAGACATAGCCATCGAGGTTCTGCCGGTGGAAGACCAGCGGGATCTTGTAGATATTGTCGACGTCTACCGCCTCGACAACGGCTTCCGGCCGCACGTTGCAGAACAGGGCGATCTTGTCGCGCGACTCCTGCGGCAGCGCGGTCTCGGCCCGGCACATCACGACGTCAGGCTGTATGCCGAGGTCCAGCAACTCGCGTACTGAGTGCTGCGTCGGTTTGGTCTTGTACTCCCCCGCGCTCTTGATGTAGGGCACCAGGGTCAGATGAACGTACATGACGTTCTGCCGGCCCTCTTCAAGCGCAAACTGACGCGCCGCCTCAAGGAAGGGCTGGCCTTCGATATCGCCAACCGTGCCGCCGATCTCGGTGATGACCACATCATGTCCCTTGGCGAGTCTCCGGATCCGGTCCTTGATCTCGCCGGTGATGTGCGGCACGACCTGTATAGTCCGGCCGAGATATGCTCCCTTCCGTTCCCGCTCGATGACCGCCGAGTAGACCTGGCCGGCCGTCACATTGTTGTCCTGTGACAGGCTCAGGTCGATGAACCGCTCGTAGTGGCCGAGGTCAAGGTCGGTTTCCGCCCCGTCGTCGGTGACGAAAACTTCACCGTGCTGAAACGGACTCATCGTACCGGGGTCGACATTGATGTACGGGTCGAACTTCAGCGGCACCACGTTGAGCCCGCGTGCCTTCAGCAGCAACCCGATAGAGGAAGTGGCGATCCCCTTTCCCAGTGACGATACCACACCGCCGGTGACGAAGATGTACTTAGCCAAGGCGGAAGCGCTCCAGTGGTCCAGTGGTCAAGTGTTCCAGTGGCCGAACCGGTCCGCTCGCGTCGCTCGACCACTTGATCACTCGATCTCTTCTCACTAGCCTTGGCGCTGCTTGTGCTTCGGCTCGCGCTTGCAGATAACGTACACGACGCCCTTGCGCTTCACAACCACGCAGTGGGCGCAGCGTTTCTTGACGGACGTGCGAACTTTCACTGTAGCTCCTTTTTCGGACAATAGCGGCCGGCGGAGATGGCCCTACTTGAACCGGTAGATGATGCGGCCCCGGGTCAGGTCATACGGCGAGAACTCAACCGTCACCCGGTCACCGGGGAGTATCCTGATCCAGTGCAACCGCATCCGGCCCGAGATGTGGGCGATAACCTGGTGCTTGTTGTCCAACTCGACCTTGAAGGTCGCGCTGGGCAGCGATTCCAGTATCGTGCCCTCGAGCTGTATCAAGTCTTTCTTACTCATTCATCTCCATTGTTCGGCCACTGCCTATTCTGCACCTATCACCGACATTCGTCAATTATCTGCAGTCAGTATTTCCGGCTCATCCGAGGTCACCAGCAGCGTATGCTCGTAGTGTGCCGACGGCCTACGGTCGGCGGCCACCACGGTCCAGCCGTTCTCCAGCGTCTCGACCTCGAACCTGCCCATGTTAACCATCGGCTCAATCGCCAGCGTCATACCGGCGACAAGTCTCATGCCCTGCCCCGGCTTGCCGAAGTTCGGCACCGAAGGGTCTTCGTGCAGGCTCGTGCCCACGCCGTGACCGCACAGGTCACGCACCACGGAGTAGCCCTGCGCCTCGATGTACGCCTGTACCGCGTGACCGATGTCAGATACCCGGTTTCCGGCTTTCGCCTGGGCCGCACCCAACCAGAAGGCACGCTCAGTCGCGGCAACAAGTGACAGCACCGCAGGCTTCACGTTTCCCACCGGGAACGTTCTCGCCCCGTCGGCAATCAGCCCGTCTTTGGTCACGCCGACATCTATCTTGACGATGTCGCCGTCTGTCAGCCTGCGACGACCCGGTATGCCGTGCACCACTTCCTCGTTGACGCCAATGCACACCGCTGCCGGGAACCCACGGTAGCCCAGGAAGGTCGGGTACCCGCCGTGCGACCGGATGAAGTCGTCGCAGACCTGTTCGAGTTGCTGCAGGCTCTTGCCGGGGCCGACTGCTTTGCCGGCCGCTGCCAACGCTCCCGCGACGACCCGTCCCGCTGCCCGGATTCCCTTGATCTCGCGTTCGGACTTCAGGTGAACCGCCACGACCGCTACGGGTTGGCTGGCGGCCTGCGGCCCCAGACCCGCAACCTCAACTGCTCACCGCGCCAGTCAGACGCAGTATCTCCTCGTAGACCCGGTCGCGGCCCATTGCGCCTTCAATCCGCTGGAGTTTGTCCTGCGCGGAGTAGTAGTCAAGTACCGGCTCGGTCTGCTGGTGGTAGGTGTTGAGTCGGTCGCGTATGACCGATTCCGTATCGTCCTTCCGCTGGTAGAGCTCGCCGCCGCAGTCATCGCAGACTCCGTCCTTCTTCGGCGGCTTGAAAGTCAGGTTGAATATCTTCGAGCAACTCCGGCACTGGCGCCGCGCGGTCAGCCGCTTGACGACCTCGTCATCCGCCAGGTCGACAAGCACAGCGAGGTCGACCTTCAGGCTGTTCGCACCGAGCACCTTATCCAGCCCCTCGGCCTGGGGAATCGTCCGCGGAAAGCCGTCGAACAGAATCGGCTTGCCGACGTTCTCGGCCAGGAACGCGTTTACCACCTCTAGCACAACATCATCCGGCACCAGCTTGCCTGAGGTGACGTATCCTTCGACCTTCACGCCGGTCGCCGTCTTTCTCCGGATGTGGTCGCGGAACACCTCGCCGGTCGAGTAGTGCACGAAACCGTTCTTCTCCCGGAGCAACTCCGCCTGCGTGCCTTTGCCGCTGCCGGGCGGCCCAATCAAGATGAGATTCATCGCCTTCATACGCTGCGGAAGTCTAGCAGCTAAGGAATGAGTGTCAAGCTAAGGGGCAGTCGGTGTCGCCGCCCGGCGTATTTGCAGCCGGGTTTGACTTCTACTGCGGTTTGGGTTAACTACGAACGATGCAACCGGCAATCGGTCCGGCAGCGACGAAAACCGGGTTCGACAACGACAGGTATCTGGCTGAACAGACCGCGGCCATCCACGAACGCGTGGCAGAGTTCGGCACCAGGCTGTATCTCGAGCTTGGCGGCAAGCTGGTCTACGACTATCACGCGGCCCGCGTACTCCCGGGCTTTCATCCCAACGTCAAGATGGAACTGCTGCGGGAACTGCGGGCCGACGCCGACATCATCCTCTGCATCCATGCCGGCGACATCGAGCGCCGCAAGATCCGGGCGGACTTCGGTATCACCTACGACGCCGACGCACTCAAACTGATCGATGACCTGAAGGAGCAGGGCTTGATCGTGAAAGCGGTCGTCATCACCCGGTTCGACAGTCAACCCGCCGCTGCGGCGTTCCGGAACATACTCGAACACCGCGGTGTCCGGGTCTACACGCACCGGTTCACCAAGGGCTATCCCACCGATGTCGATACGATAGTCGGCGATGAAGGTTACGGTGCAAACGAGTACATAGCTGCTGAGAAACCGATCGTCGTCGTGACCGGCCCCGGACCGGGCAGCGGCAAGCTCGCGACCTGCCTCTCCCAGCTCTACCATGACTACCAGCGGGGCGTCAAATCAGGGTATGCGAAGTTCGAGACCTTCCCGGTCTGGAACCTCCCGCTCAAGCATCCGGTGAACGTTGCTTATGAGGCGGCGACCGCGGATATCCGGGATTTCAATGTCGTCGACCCTTTCCATCTGGAGGCCTGCGGCAAAGTCGCGGTCAACTACAACCGGGATGTCGAGGTCTTCCCGGTCCTGCACCGCATCCTCACCCGCATAACCGACAGCCCGCGCTACCAGTCGCCGACCGACATGGGCGTGAACCGTGCCGGCTTCGCAATCGTCGACGATGCAGCCGTCCGCGAGGCCGCATGTCAGGAGATAGTACGCCGCTACTTCCGGTACCGATGCGAACACGCCATGGGCTTCGTCGACCAAGAGACGGTCCAGCGGGTGGAACTGCTGATGAACGACCTCGGGCTCAAGCCGCAACGCCGCGTTGTGGTTGAGCCTGCGCGACGGGCGGCAGACGAGGCCCGACAGAAGGGCAAAGGCAACGAGGGCATCTTCTGTGGCGCGGCGATTGAACTTCCCGACACGACCATCGTGACGGGCAAGAACTCACCAACCATGCACGCGGCAGCCAGTCTGATACTGAACGCCACCAAGCGGCTCGCCGGGATCCCGGACCAGATCCACGTCCTCTCGCCGGCGGCAATCGAGGCCATCGCCAACCTCGACCGGAACATCCTCAGGAAGCGAACGGTCAGCCTCGACCTGGCGGAGACGCTTATCGCGCTGAGCGTCAGTGCGACCACAAATCCAACGGCTCAGCTTGCCCTGGAACAACTGAAGGACCTGCGGGGCTGCGAAGTCCACAGCACCCACATCCCCACGCCCGGCGACGAAGAGGGTTTGCGCAAGCTCGGCGTGAACCTCACGAGCGACCCCAACTTCTCCAGCCACAGCCTCTTCGCTGGCTGAGTTCCCCAAACAAGATCTGGCGTCCGGTCAGCGCGCCGGAGCTAGCCAGATCAGGGTTTGAAGCCCCAGATGCACCAGAACGGGCTCGACCATGCGTAGGCGGCGGTGCGACGTTTCATAGCCTTGCGGAACGCCCGGTGTTCGAGCCGGTTCCGACGGCGACAGCGGTCGAACTTCGACCTCGCCAGTCCCCCTGCGCGCATCTGGTCGGACTCGCTCTTGCTCACCCGGTCCCAGCGAACCGGCTCGCGCATGTGCTCCCGCGTGTTCGTGTATGCGGTGCGCTGCCCCGGAGAGCGGTAGGGCGGCGCTATCCAGACGACCCGTTCGTTCGTGCGTACGCCGACGTCAATCAGGCCGCGTCCCTCCATCCAGGCCGGAACGTGACAGCCGACCGACCAATCGCCGAAGCCTACCTTGCGACGCCCGTCCGTCATCCGTAGCCCGACCTCATACATCAGGAGTCGCTCGGCTGTGGTCGGCTGGTGCCAGTTGTTCCATCTCGAACCCGGACTGCCCGTCATCGCGTTGTCGAACACCGCCACGCAGCCGCCCGACCTCGTAACCCGTATCATCTCATCGAGCGCCTTCTCAGGCTCGGCCAGGTGGCAGAAGACGACGTGAGCCAATGTCATGTCGAATGTGTTGTTCTCGAACGGCATGCTGCAGATTTCACCAGTTGCGAACCGCGCCGCCTTGCCCAAGCCTTCCTTTGTGCAGAAACGTGCAGCCTGGGCAAGAAGCTTCCGGTCCCTGTCCAGTCCGACCAGCTTGCCCCCGGGCATGCAGAACCTGCCCCAGGTTCGCAGCGCGTAGCCGAACCCGCAACCGGCATCGAGCAGTCCCATTCCTGGTTTGAGGCGGAAGTGCCGGGCCAGACTCCCTACCTGCTCCGGAGTCCACAAATCCCGACGCTGCCGAATCAGGACTTCCCGACGCGTCTTGACCCGGGAGTAGTCTATCGGATGCCTGCGCTTCACGGTTCAGGAAAGCCCGCTCAACTTGCCGTCGTCGGCGATGTCGATCTTGAGTGCATTGGGCTTCTTGGCGAGTCCGGGCAGCAACTGGATTTCGCCCGCGACCGGTACCAGGTACCCGGCCCCGGCGCGGATGTGAACTGCGGAAATCGTTACCTTGAACCCCTCGCACGCACCCACGCATTCCGGATCGTCGGAGAAAGAGAGCGGCGTCTTGGCGATGCAGACCGGCAGCTTGTCATAGCCGAGCAGGTAGATACGCTTCAGGTCGCGCTCCGCCCGCGGCGTGTACATGACCCGGTCCGCGCCGTATATCTTCTGGGCGACCGCCTCGATCTTGTCCTCGACCGCGGCCGCGTAGTCGTATGCCGGCTTGTTCTGCCCCGGCCTCTCCTCTATCTGTTTCATCACCGCTCGCGCCAGGTCTTCGCAGCCTCTGCCGCCGTCGGCAAACCCGGTGCTGAGAATGCACGGCACCCCCTGCTCGCGGCAGTAGCGCTCTACCAGCTCCAGGTCATCGTCGGAGTCGGCCTCGAACCTATTGAGCGCAACGACCGGCTCCAGTCCAAGCAGCCGGCAGTTCTCGATGTGCCGGCGCAGGTTGTCAAAACCCCTCCACAACTCGGTCATCTTGCCCTTCTTCGCATCCCTGGCCCCGCCCTGGTGTTTCAGGGCCCGGACCGTAGCCACGAGCACGCAGGTTGCGATGTTCCAGCCGGCCAATGGCGCCACGATGTCAACGAACTTCTCGGCGCCGAGGTCTGACCCGAACCCGGCCTCGACGACCGCGTACTCGGAGAGGCGCAGGGCCGCGTTGACCGAGATGATGCTCGCAGTACCGTGGGCGATATTGGCAAACGGCCCGGCGTGAATCAACGCCGGCGTATTCTCCGTTGTCTGGACGAGATTCGGCTTGATGGCGTCCTTCAAGAGCACGGCCATCGCTCCGGTCGCACCGAGGTCGTCCGCGGTGACGGGCTTGTCGTCGTAGCTCAGAGCTACGAGAATCCGGCCCAGCCGCTGCTTCAGGTCGGCCCGGTTCGCGGCCAGCGCCAATATCGCCATGACCTCTGACGCCGCCGTAATTACGCAACTGTCCTCGCGCGCCGGCCCGTCGGCCCGACCACCGAGCCCGACCACCATCGTCCGCAGCACGCGGTCGTTCATGTCAATCGTCCGCGGGAAAGTTATCTCGCGGCCGTCGATCCGGAGCGGATTGTCGAAGTGAATGGAATTGTCGAGCATCGCCGACAGCAGATTGTGTGCCGCAGTTACCGCATGGAAGTCGCCGGTGAAATGGAGGTTGATGTCCTCCATCGGCAGCACCTGCGAATAGCCGCCGCCGGCAGCGCCGCCCTTGATGCCGAAGACCGGCCCGAGCGACGGCTGGCGCAGCACCGCGATGGATTTCTTCCCCAGCCGGTTGAAGGCCATCGAAAGACCGGTCGACACGGTCGTCTTGCCTTCGCCGTACTTGGTCGGGGTTACTGCGGTGACCAGGATGAGCTTGCCGACCGGTTTGTCCTTGAGCCGTTCGAGCAACCGGACCGACAGCTTCGCCTTGTAGTTGCCGTTTGGCAGAATCAGGTCCGGGTCGGTGATTCCGAGCCCGGCCGCGATCTCGGCAATCGGCTTCAGCTTCGCCTGCTGCGCAATCTCGATATCAGAAAACATGAATCCTCCAATCTTCGTATGGTCAATGCCATCGGCCGATGTACGCTGTCGGCAGTCACCATCATCTCGACCAGACCGACCATCTCGTCACGACGCGCTCGATTGGGTTCTGGGATCGCCGGTGTCAGACCGGCTGACTGTGTTCGTACAGATACTCGGGGTCGAGGTCGAGTCCGTTCTCCCATTCTACCGTATCATACGAGATGCGGACCTTCTCGAACACCTCCGGCGAGGCCAGCTCGCGAAACCGCCCGCAGGACAATAGCGGCGTCACGTCAAAGACTCTCTGCTCCCCGTTGCCGAAGGAAAGAATCAACCTGTGGTCCTCCGCTGCCTTCACGCTGGTCACGCCGGGATACTCCGTGACTGGTTCTGCTACTGGAGCGGCGGAATTCGGCATGGTTCCTCTCCGTTTGTCACCATCTGCCAGTCGGCACGCAGCTCGTCCCGGTGAAGTTCCGCCCACGCCTGAACAAGGCGTAGCTGCCGCTTGGGCAGTTCGCCCTGCATCAACTCAAGCGTATCAACGGAGAAGGTCGCCTTGAACTCGTTGTAGTAGGCATGGAAGTGAGGCGGGTTGTGCTCACCGGGCGCGTAGTACATCCGGATGATAACGCCGTAGAACATCGAGATGGTCGGCATCGTCGCTAGGCTCTCTTCTGCGGGGACTGAGCCGCTGCTTCGGTCCTCGTGCCTCTCATGAAGGTCATTTCTCTTTCACCCCAATCATACCGTCCGTACTGCCGCACGTCAACCCGACCAAAGCCACCCGCTTTGGCCGTAGGCCGTGAGCTGTCAGCAGCAAGTTGTCAGCCATCAGCCGCTGGCTCTCCACGCCTTGCCGCCGTCATTAGGTGGGGTGACTGCCCGTGATCCCTCTCACCGACTGCCGCCGCGGATTACCGATATGCTGTACCCGTCCTGGTTCGCGACGTAGACCCTATTCTGCTCGGTGTTACATGCCAGAACGTGCCAGTCATGTCCGACCGTGTAGGTACGAAGAATCTCGTTGCTAGCGCCATCAACAACCGCGACCCGGTTGTCGCAAACGCAGTAGACGCAATTGTCAGCAGCGTTGTAGTAGGTATTTCTGGTCCCCGCGTACTCGCTGAAGTTGGCTATAACTTTGTCGGTTGCGGCATCGAGGACCGACAGGCCGAGTCGTCCTCCGACATACAGCTTGTTGTTCCGTGCATTGTAGCACATGGCGTGCGCGGGCATGAACCAGGATGTGTCTACCGCATTCGTGCTGCCGTCTATCACCCTCATCGTTTCGAAGGCGCAGTAGACCTTGTTGTCCGTGTCATTGCAGCAGAGCACGTGCCGACCCGTGCCGATCTGTATCGTCTTGACCAGTGCGTGCGTCGGGCCGTCAATTATCGCCAATTCTCCTGTCTGGTCACTGTGGCAGTAGACTTTGTTGGCCTTTGGATTGCCGCAGAAGCTCCAGGGCCGTCGGAACGGGACCTCCGCAATGATACTATCAGTGGTGCCATCCGTTACCGCCAGCCGCGCCGTGGCCCAGGGCATTTTGAAAGAGTAGACCCAGTTGTTCACCGAGTCGTACCATAATACCGGTGAACCTATCATCAGACTCGATATCACGCTATCAGTCTTGCCGTCGAGTACGAGAACCCTGGTGTTGTATGCTTCGTCATAGTAGATCTTGTCTTCCTTGGAGTTGTAGCACGGCTGCCACGGCTCTCGCCCGGTCTTCAATCTGGTCAGGAGACGGTTGGTCGCGCCATCAAGCACCACGAGTTCGCCATCTCTTCGGATGGAGCAGTACAGCTTATTGTCACGCGGGTTGTAGCAGAGTGCGCCCGGATGACGCGCGGTGGGCACTTTGTCAATCACCTCGCCGGACGCAGCTTTCAATGCCACCACGTCGGGTTGATCGCGGTCAGGAACCACGCAGTAAGCGTATCCTCTCCGAGGGTTGAAGCAGAAGGCCGTAGCCTGATGGCTAAGGGCCGCGCTCGCCGTTACCCGATTCGACCTGCCGTCAATGATGTCAACCGTTGGTTTGCGTTTGGTGTCCGACCAGAGGTCGTACTTCACCAAATCCTCGACGGACCCTTGGAGGCGGCTGTCTTCGCACG
>JAFGRF010000213.1 GCA_016935295.1 Caldifarciminota bacterium
GCAGAACTGGTGGCCATCGAGCCGCTTGCCCCGGATGGCCACGTACAGGTCGCCGGGCTCCAGTGTGCGCGTATCGATGGACACGCCCATCACCTTCAACTCGCGTCCATTGACCAACCGACCACGCGTAGCCGTCACCAGCTCATTCAGTCTTATCGGATCCACTATCTGCCTCTGTTCCGCACTGGAGTCCTCAACTCCTTGACGCCTCGAATCCTCTTCTCCTAGACGATCAGCATCGCATCGCCGAATGAGTAGAACCTGTACTTCTCCTCAATCGCGTGCCTGTAGGACGCCAACACCGCCTCACGGCCAGCGAGGGCAGACACCAGCATTAGCAGCGTGGACTTGGGCAGGTGGAAGTTGGTGAGCAGCGCTCCTACCACCTTCCACTCATAGCCAGGATAGATGTACAGATTCGTCTGTCCCTTCCCCGCCCTGACGCGCCATCCGCGACCTGACTCCGGACTCTCCGGGTTCTGTATTCTGGCTTCCAGCTTCTCGCTTCTGACTTCGTCTGCCTGTCCCTCAAGCACCCTCACCGTCGTCGTCCCCACGCAGACGACCCTGCGTCCTTCGGCAAGGGCACCATTCACCTGGCCGGCGGTTGCCTCCGACAACTCGAACTCCTCCGGGTGCATGGTATGCTCCTCGACCTTCTCCGCTTTGACCGGCCGGAACGTGCCAAGACCGGCGTGCAGCGTCACGAAGGCAGTCTCCACCCCGGCGTGGCCAAGGGTCCGAAGCAACTCCGGCGTGAAATGCAGCCCGGCAGTGGGCGCGGCAATCGCGCCATCCACCTGCGCGAACACTGTCTGATACCGCGAATAGTCACCACACTTCTCCCTGATATAGGGAGGCAAAGCCACCTCTCCCAGAGACTGCTGCAGTGTGGAGACGTCGGGCGGGTCGAACCGAACGGTGCGCATACCCTCGGGCTTCCGCTCCACAATGGTCGCACGGTGAGGGCCGAGCTGCAGTACCGTTCCGGGCCTCGCCTTGCGTGACGGCCGTGACAACGCCTCCCACGTCCCCGGCTCGACTTCCCTCAGCAGCAGCAGCTCGACCGTGCCGCCGGTCGGCAGCTTGCCGAATACCCTGGCCGGGATGACCCTGGTGTTGTTCAGTACCAACAGGTCGCCGGCCCTGAGCCACTGCCCGATGTCGCTGAACATGGCATCGTGCGCCCTGCCTGTGCTCCGTTCAAGTACCAGCATACGAGAGGCGTCGCGCCGCGCGAGCGGCTGCTGGGCAATCAACTCCTTCGGCAGGTCGTAATCAAAATCAGCTACAAGCACGAGCCCCCGCTGCTCACCCTTAAACCTTCCCTCTCCCTCTGGGAGAGGGCAAGGGTGAGGGTACTTCTGACATCTAGCACCTGAGCTCCTACATCTGGCCTCGGCCTATCCTCAGCGCAGCTCGCTGCCCGTGATGAGCCGGTAGGCCTCGCGGTAGCGGTCCGACGTGCCTTTGATGACCTCTGCCGGCAGCGCCGGCGCGGGCGGGGTCCTGTCCCAGTTGATGGAAATCAGATAGTCCCGCACGAACTGCTTGTCGAAGCTCGGCGGCGACATGCCGACCTGGTACTCGGCGACTGACCAGAACCGGGAAGAATCCGGCGTGAGCGCCTCGTCGATCCACATCAGCTTGTCTTCAAACAACCCGAATTCGAACTTGGTGTCCGCGATGATGATGCCCTTGCCCAAGGCATACTCGGCCGCCTTGTGGTAGATATTGAGGGACACTTCCCTTATTTCCCGGGCCAGGTCCGTGCCGACCAGCGCGGCGGCCTGCTCCTGCGTGATGTTCTCGTCGTGGCCGGCGGTCGCCTTGGTTGAGGGCGTGAATGTCGGCTCAGGCAGCTTCTCGGCCTGCTTCATCCCGGCTGGCAGTCTGATACCGCAGACCGCGCCGGTCTTCTGGTAGTCATTCCAGCCGCTGCCCGCGAGGTAGCCGCGCACCACGCATTCCACAGGCAGAGGCTTGGCTTTGCGCACCAGCATGGCCCTACCCTCAAGCTGCTCGCGATACGGCGCGAGGTCGGCCGGGAACTGTGCAACGTCCGTCTCAACCACATGGTTCGGCACCAGTCCCTGAAACTGGTCGAACCAGAACTTCGAAAGCTGGGTCAGAACCCTGCCCTTGTCCGGAATCGGGTCCGGCAGCACGACATCGAACGCGGACAGCCGGTCGGTCGCTACAATCAGTAGATGCTCGCCGACCTCAAAGATGTCCCTGACCTTGCCCCGAGCAATCCGTTTTGTGCCTAGCAATTCAGCCTGTTCTACGACCATGGTGTGCACTCTCCCCTCACTTGGTCTCTTTCCAGCCTACCGGCATGATGTAGAGTGGCTCCTGCGCTGTCCCCAGCAACTTTTTCACCTTGCCGTCGTCGAATGCCCCGATCATGACTGTTCCGAGTCCGAGCGCCTCGCATTGCAGGTGCACGTTCTCACCGATATGGCCGGCCTCCATATGGACGTATCGGGGCGCACGCTCTCCGTACCTCTTCGCGGTCCGACCGTAGTCCGCGGCCAGGATCAGCACTGCCGGCGCCGTCGAAATGGATGTCTGCCCTAGAGCCGCGGCCGCCAGCTCCGCTCTCAGGTCGCCGGCTCTTGCCAACGCGGCCGAATGGCCGTCAGGCAGATAGTGATACAGGCCCGGCCTGAGGCCGACTACCCTGCCCACCAGCAGGTAGAGCTCCATCGGGTAGGTGGCCCCGGCCGAAGGTGCGGTTCTCCCGGTTGGCCCGCGGGTCCAGCCCTGTGCCGCCCAGAGCAACTGCCCGACCTGCTTGACCGTGAGTGGTGCGTCGGAATAGGTCCTGACTGAACGGCGGTGCCAGAGCGCCTGCTCGACCGAGACGACTCCACACGTATCCGGCGGCGGCAGCTTGATGACCGAATCGGGCCGAACCGGCTGAGCCATCACGCTGCACCAGACCAGAAGCCACAACACGCTGCCTCCTATCTCGGGGCTAGCTCTTCGAGCCACCGGGCCGCGCAGCCGTCCTGGCCTTTGCCGCGACATCCCGCGCCATCCGCGCGCGATGGGCCGCCAGCTTCCTGGCAAGGACCGCGTCTCCCAGTGCCAGAATCTCCACGGCCAGCAGGCCGGCGTTCTTCGCCCCGGCTTTGCCCACCGCCATGCACGCCACCGGTACACCCCCCGGCATCTGCACGGTCGAGAGCAAAGCGTCGAGCCCGTTCATCCCCGCGTCCAGCGGCACGCCGATTACAGGCAACGTGGTATGCGCAGCGATGACGCCGGCCAGATGCGCGGCCTTGCCCGCACCGGCCACAACAACCTTGATACCCCGCCCGGCCGCGCCCTGCGCGAACCTCCGGCACAGGTCCGGCGTCCGGTGAGCCGAGACTATCCGGACCTCACTCGTCACACCGAACTCGTCGAGAACGTTCCTGGTCTCCGACATCACGGGCAGGTCAGAATCGCTGCCCATGGCGATTGCGACAACAGGCTGCTTCTTCATAGTAGGCTATTCTATGGACGCGGGCTCAGCTTGTAAAGAAGCGACCGCACGCCTATACTTGCTCGTGCGCATCGAACTCATCCATGCTCCGGACAAAGAAGCGGTAGAGGTCCCTGACCGGAACCTCATCGGAATCCTGAAGCCCAACGACTGCTGCCCGTTCCACGACACCGACGCAGCGCTCAAGCAGGCAGCCGATGCCTGCGCCGAGTTTCTTGGCGAATCGCAGCGCGTCCTCGTGCTCGTGAACGACTACACCCGGCCCACACCCAACGCGCCTATCCTGGCCGCGCTCAGGCCCGTCCTGTCCGGCCGCGACTTCAAATTGCTCGTCTGCCTCGGCACGCACC
>JAFGRF010000214.1 GCA_016935295.1 Caldifarciminota bacterium
CAAGAATCTGCGTCAGCAGTGGCAATAGAGAAGGTCTCACGGGTATTGGTCGCGGTCCACAACGAATGCCGCGACTCGTTCTTGAAGAAGCTCCAGCGCTTGGGCGTGATGCACATCACCTCGGAGGAAGTCCAAAGTCCAAAGTCCGAAGTCCAAAGTGCGGATAGCCGCCGCGTCATCCAGGCAATTGAGACTCTCACCCCGCGTGTGAAGAAGAAGAAAGGCGCGACCGGCAGGAAGCAGTTGTCGCGGCGTGAGTTCGACGACGTGGCGGCGAGCTTCGACTATTCGTCCGCGGTGGAACGGCTGGCGGACCTGACGCGCGAGCAGGCCGAGCTGGAAGCCCGCATCCGGTCAGTTGCAGCCGAGACCAGGCGGCTCGAACCCTGGGCCGGGCTCAGGCATTCGCCGGCTGAGATGTACGCTTCGAAGACAGTGACAGTGTGGTTCGGACGCTTCCAGGACGAAGAAGACCTCCATGCCGCCGAGGAAGCCCTGCGGGATGGGCCCGGGGCGATCGAAGCCGTTGGTCAGACTGAGGGCGAGGTTTTCGCGCTCGTCGCCGCCGTGCCGGATTCGGCCGACCAGGTCAGCCGGACGCTCGGCGAGTTCCACTTCGAGGCTGTCGACCTGAGGAACGTGAAAGGCAGGCCTCGGGAAGTGCTGGCCGGTCTGGCTCAGGAAGGCGATACGGCACGAGTGCGCCTGCAGGCGGTGGGCGTCGAAGTCAATGAGCTGGGCTCAGCCCTGCCCGAGTTGAAGGTCGCGGCCGATGCGCTTGCCAACGAGGAAGCAAGGAACGCCACGGCCGCTGCTCTGGAACGAACCGAGACCGTGGCGTTGGTGCACGGATGGGTGCGTACGCGGGACATGGGAAAGCTGAGCAGGCTGGTCACCGAGAGCGGGGCGGCGGCGATGACCGAGGTCGAGCCGGCCGAGGGCGAAGAGCCGCCGGTGGCGCTGGTCAACCGAAGGGTCTTCCGGCCGTTCGAGATGGTGCTGGAGCTCTTCAGCATGCCGCAGCCAAACGAACTGGACCCGACGTGGCTCATCGCGCCGTTCTTCGGAGTGTTCTTCGCGCTCTGCCTCACCGATGCCGGGTACGGCATCGTGCTGGCGCTGATTGTCTACGTCCTGATGAAGAAGATGGGCACTGACAACAAGCTGCTGGGCATCGTCCTCATCGGTGCGATTCTCACGATACCGGCCGGCGCGCTGCTGGGTGGCTGGTTCGGTGACCTGCCGGACCGACTGGGCATAGGTTGGCTGCAGGTGTTCAAGAACCGGGTGATGTGGTTTGACCCGGTCAAGGACCCCATGAAGTTCTTCATCCTCTCAATCGCGCTGGGCTACCTGCAACTGATTGTCGGCATCGCGTTCGAGATTGCCGACTGCCTGCGAGTCAGGAACTACGGCGACGGGCTGCTCGGCCAGCTCCCCTGGTTTGTCTTCCTGAACGCGCTCGTTGCCAGGATCCTGCTCGCCAGGTCTTTGCCGGCGTGGGGGAGTGCAGCGCTGATGGTTCTGATACTGGCAGCGGTCGCCGCGGTCCTGGTTTTCACGCAAAGGAGCCGGGAGACTGCGCTCAGCCAGACGCTCTGGTTCGCGCTGCTGCTTGCGTTCCTCTTGTTTGTCGGCACGACACTTCGCTGGCTGCCGCCGGAGTTCGGTCTGGCGAAGTGGGGCTTCTGGGCGGTCTACCTCGGGATGTTCGCGCACGCGGTCGTTTCCACGGTCAAGACCAGAAGGTTCAGGCCGCTGCCGGTCGGGCTTGGCGTTGCCGCCGCGGTCACACTTGTCCTGTATTTCGTTCGTATCCTGCCGGCCTGGATTCCGAGCGTTGCCGGCGTGCTGTTCTTCCTGATGTCGCCGTCAAACGCGAAGGTGATGGCCAAGTTCCTCTGGGGCGGCTACGCACTCTACGGTGCTACCAGCTACGTGGGCGTGGTTCTTTCCTACATCCGGTTGATGGCCCTGGGGATGTGCACCGGCGGAGTTGCGGTGGCCATCAATGTGATTGCCTGGATGCTGCTGCCAGTACCGGTGGTCGGCATCATCCTCGCCTTGATCGTGCTGATATTCGGACACACCTACAACATCGCGGTGAACGTGCTCGGGGCGTTTGTCCACTCGCTTCGGCTGCAGTATGTCGAGTTCTTCCCGCGCTTCTACGCCGGCGGCGGCGAGCGCTTCACCCCGTTCCGTGAAACCAACCAGTTTGTCACCGTGAAATGACAAGGAGGCCTAGTGGTTGACCCGTTTGGTCTGGCAATCGCGCTGTTCGGATGCGTGGCCGCGGCCGTGCTGGCCGGAATCGGCTCGGCGTTGGGCATTCGGTACGTAGCAACCGTCGCATCCGGCGTGCTGGCTGAGGATCCTAAGAAGTTCGGCAGCCTGTTCATCCTTGTGGCGCTTCCCGGCACCCAGGGATTCTACGGGTTTCTGGGAGCGTTCCTGGCGATGATGAAGCTCGGCGTGCTGGGGGAACTGGTGCCGATCACGTTCTGGCAGGGATTCCAGATGTTCCTCGCCTGTCTGCCCGTCGGCATCGCGGGGCTCGTCACCGCGATGTGGCAGGGCAAGGTCTGCGCTGCCGGCGCTGAACTGGTGGCGAAGCGCGCTACCGAGGGAACCAAGGGCGTGATCTTCGGAGCCCTGGTTGAGACGTACGCGGTGCTCGGCCTGCTGGCCACCATCTTCCTTCAGATGGGTGTCAGGGTTGGTGCCTAGTTTGCAGTTCCTGGTTGTTGGTTCCTGGAACCAGAAACTGCAATCCGGGAACTAGTCATGGGGACCAACGAACTGGTCGAGAAGATACTGGCCGACGGCAGGACCAAGGTGGCTGCCATCGGCGAGGAACGGGACAAGGCGATTGCTGAAACGCAGAAGCGTGCGGCTGCCGAGGTCGCGGCCATCGAAACCGAGTACGCGGAACAGACCCGCCGGGCCTGTGACGCCATCCTTGAACGCGCCCGCAGCCGCGCCCGGATGGAGAAACGGAATGCCGTGCTCGCGGCGCGCTGGCAGACCCTGGACCGTGCCGTCAAGCGGGCAGAAGAGAAACTGCTCGGCGACCCCGGCTATGCCGACTTCGTGACCGGGATTGTGAAGACGTATGCCCGGCCGGAGTCGGTGGCATCGCTTTCCGAGGCCGACACGCGCGCATTCGGTGCCCGCGTTGCAGTCAAGCTCGGCGAGCCCGCATCCATCAGCGGGGGCGTGATGATCCGGACCGGCAAAGAGGAGATGAACTTCGCCCTGGGCGAGGCCCTGCTATCACTTCGTGATGAATTGGCCCGGGACCTGTCCCAGATACTCTTCGGAGTCGGATAGTTCAGAATCCAGAATGCAGATACCAGAATGCAGAGCGGTCCGGCATTCTGATTTCTGAACTCTGGTCTCTGATTTCTGGACTATTCGGTCCCGCCATCGGCTGACGTGTCCGGTCTCACCTCGTAGCCGAGCAGGCTGTCGGTCGGGCCAAACCAGTCCGGCTCCGCGACCTGGGAAGCGAGGCGGGCGATGCGGCGGCGGCGTGCGGCCGCGTTGTGCTGCTCAGCGAACGTGATCGCATTGGCGCGCGACCCGTTGTAGTACCGCCAGAATAGCGTAGACACGACTACCGACGCACTGACCCAGTCATCGCTCCTGGCTGCCACGACCGCCCACACAAGCGACCCGGCCGTGACCGCAAAGGCGAGCAAGCCCGTTGCGGGTCGTCCTGCATAAGCCTCGCCCGAGCCGGGGATGACGGACGAGAGCACTGCGGCCCATGTTGGACTGCGCAGGCGAATCCCTCTGTCGAAGCGAAGCGTGCCGGCGACATCTGGCTTGCCCGCCAGGTCGTAACTGCTTGCAGCCGAACTGATGTCGCCTTGCTGCAGGCGAAGCCAGCCCAGTGCGGAGTTGAGTTCGGTCCGGCGTATCGAGTCGCGGGTGAAGACGAGGAGGTCGGAGAGTTCGAACGCCGCCAGGTCGTAGCGCTGCGCTCGCGCGTAGTATCCGGCCAGGGCGGCTTGGGCCGGTTCGGCCAGGTCAGGGTTGAGTCGCCCGGCTGCGCGGAGTTCTTCAGCGGCGAGCTGCAGTTGGCCGGCTGACGCGAAGCTCAGGCCGAGCTTGAAGTGCGTCAGGCCAGCCGATGCGCCGGTCGTATCCGCGCCCCACAGCAGTCGCCGGAACTCCCTTCCCGCTTCGAAATTGAAGCCGTGCTTGAGCAGGGAGTCACCCAGAGCCATTTCAGATTTCGGATTGCAGATTGCAGGCTGGGGAAGTGAAGGTGTCGTGTCGAGCCGGGCGGGCAAGGCGGAGCTTGCAGCTTGGAGGACCAGAACCAGGACCAGGGTCATTCGCGGTCAGGTGGGGCTGTGTCCAGCACGACGGAGTCCAACAGGATGTGGTAGTCCGGCTCGAGCGTCATGAGCCCAAAGAGCGAATCGGCACGCTGGACATAGCGGTGCTCCTGCAAGAGGTTATAGTCACGGGCAGCGATGTTCGCGCCGTAGACGTTGCCGGCATAGAAGAGCGCCGAGATGACGCCGAAGATGGAAACCTTGACGTATGTCGGATCACGTTTGCCTGGGTCGGACGCGAACCACCATGTGACCAACCCGGTGCTGGCAACGGTCAGAAACGAGTAGGCGCCGTCACCGGCCCGGCCCGAGTAGAGTTGACCCGCGCCGGGAAGGACGGCCGAGAGCAGCGTACTGGCCAACCGAGAACGGCGGCGGATTCCGTGACCGTTCATCGAAGCCAGTTCTTGCAGAAAACGGGGACTGTACCGCGTCGAGTCCGACGCAGACGCTCCGAGGGACTGTCCCCAGTTTTCTGCGATGCTGAGCTTTGCGGCACCTTCGGCGAACCGGTGCTGCCGGAAAAAGGTCCAGCCTTCGAGCGCATTGGCCTGCCGAGCGAGAGCCGGCGACGTGATTAGGCCGAGGACCGCACGGGTACCAACGTAGTCGGCCACCGCGAAGCTGGTGCGGGCGATTCCGTATCGGCCCAAGTCCTGCACAGCCGGTGCGTTCAAGTCCTGAAAGGCATGACGCGCCCGCACGAGGTCGCCAGCCTGCAGGTATGACTCTCCCGCCATCAAACCTGCATAGCCGCTGAGGTAGGACGAACTCGACGTGAACCTGACTCGCAGGTATTCGCCCGCGGCCTGGTAGTACTCGCCCGCGGCGTACAGGTAGTCGGCGAAACTCAGGCTGGCAGCTCCTGGGCGACGGGACATGACCGAAACGTCCGACGTTTCGGATCGTGTCCCAAGCCCTACAGCCTGCGCTGCGACCAGCAGTCCATGCTCGTGAGGCGGATTGCGCCACGCGATGTGGTTCGCGACCGGGTCGGGCATCCTTCCACCTACCACGTCACCGCGGTAGTAGGTGTCATAGTAGGACCAGGCAAGGGTGTTGCAGCGCATGAGGCGGTCTGCGCCCATCACCACGCCCGGCACGAATCCCTGCGACCGGATTGCTGCCCGGGCGAACTGCGAGCATGTGGGGTAGAAATTACAGACGTTGGAGCCCTGCAAAGGAGAAAGCACGGCCTTGTAGGCGCCGATCATCCAGTCGCCGGAAACCGACAGCGCGTCATAGCCGGCCAGGCACATGCCTGCAAGCAACAGGGCGAGGAAAGCGGTCTTCCGCAACAGAAGTCAGTATAGCCTCATTGGGAGTCCAGTCAAGCACACGGGAGCTTGATTCGACCGCAGCGCCGGATACACTCACAAAGGTGAAAAGCGCCACCTTGAAGCAGCCCGCGACTAAGAACAGGAAGGCGTAGTGCGCTGTCTTGTGACCGGTTCCAAGGGAATGCTTGGAACCGATTTGGTCGAGTTTCTACGTCGTCAGGATGAAGAGGTCATCGGCTGGGACCTGCCCCAGCACGACGTGACCGATGTCGAGAAGACCATCAATGGTATTCACCAGGTCGGGCCCGAGGTCATATTCCATCTGGCCTCTCGCACCGACGTCGACGGCTGCGAGGACGACGTGGCCGGCGCCACCAGTGTCAACTTCCAGGGCACCTGGGCGGTTGCGCTCGGGGCCGAGGAACTGCGCTGCAAGTTGCTCTATGTTTCAACCGACTATGTGTTCGACGGTCGTTCCGACCGGCCCTATCGCGAGGGCGACGCCACCAACCCGCTCTCGGTCTACGGCAAGACGAAGTTGATGGGGGAGAACGCCGTCACGAAGACCTGTCAGCATCACTTCATCGCCCGCACGAGTTGGCTCTACGGCAGGTACGGCCGGAACTTCGTGGACACAATCCGTCGGAAGTCGTCCCAAGTGCCGAGAATCGAGGTCGTTAGCGACCAGGTCGGCTCGCCAACCTACGCGCGGCACCTCTGCCGGCCCCTATGGGAACTGGCCAAGTCCAAGCACTTCGGTACGTATCACCTGACCAACTCGGGTCAGTGCTCATGGTTCGAGTTGGCTCAGGAGATAGTGAAGCTCACCGGCGCCAAGTGCGAGGTTGCTCCGATCGACACCGCGACTGCAGCGCGACGAGCTCCGCGTCCGGCCTACTCGGTGCTCGAGAACAGAGAATTCAGGCATCGGTTCGGCAGGGAGCTCCGGACGTGGCAGGAGGCGTTGCGCAGCTACATCACCGGTAAGGACGAGAGACGAGCAGGAAGTGACGAAGGACGAATGACAGATGCCGAATAGGGGACCGGGGTTGGCGGTGGATTGTATCATTCTGCTCGACGGCAAGGTACTCCTGATCCACCGCCGCAACCCGCCGCATGGCTGGGCGCTGCCGGGTGGATTCGTCGAATACGGAGAGACAGTGGAGGACGCGGTGCGTCGTGAAATGAAGGAAGAGACCGGACTCGACCTGGCTGACCTGAAGCAGTTCCGGGTCTACTCAGACCCGACGCGGGACCCGCGCGGGCACGTCGTATCCGTTGTCTTCTCCGCCCGAGGAGTTGGCGAGCCTGAAGCCGGCGACGATGCCGACCGCTACCGCCTGGTTGACTTGGGTGATATTCCCGAGTCCGAACTCGTCTTCGATCATGCGAAGATACTAGGGGACTTCGTCCAAAGTAGAAAGTAGTAAGGACAAAGGACTAAGCAACTAGAAAAGGACAAAGTCAGGGGCAGCCCCTTGCTTTGTCCTTTGGCTTTTGGCCTTTGTACTTGGTCTGCTTAGGAGGGGTACGCGTCGAGCTGCACTGCCCACTTGCGTAGCTGTTCCATTCGTGTCTTGTCGGCTTCAGCCAGAACGAGCGGACGGCCACGGCAATCGACGATAACCCCGACGAGCCCGCCTTCCACCTTCGATTCCAGTGCCTTGCCGGCACCGGCACCGACGTCGAATCCTCGTTCAGGATTGATGGTCGCGGTGGCTGATTCGCCCACGCCCAGCGGCAGAACGGTGATGTCTCCGAACTCAACGCGAGCTTCCGATTCCTTGCCGTCGGCTTTGACGACCTTGACGTGGACGCACTTGGCGCCTGCCTTGCCTTCTCCGACCGGCGCGATGCATGTCCCGAGGTGAATCAGGCAATCCTTTTCGAAGACCTCGTAGGCGGCTTCCGGGTGGACCTCGGTCAGCACGCCGAGGTGTGGCATCATGAATATCGAGTCCACGGTCAGGCGCGTTACGCCCTCAGGCTGGAAGGCGTCCATTGTCATCATCGCCGACTGTACCCGGCGTGGGGCATGGGAGAGCGCGCCGCCCGAGCCGACCACCAGGCTTAGGTCCATCATGCTTACCAGGGTCTCACCGGTTCGCGATTGCGCGAAGGCATCGGAAATCGTACGCTCCTGCTGCACGCCCTTGAGCCCTACCGCCATTGACATGTGGTGAAGCAGCGCGAGACGCAGGGCCTCACGCGCGATTGCCTGTTCGAGCTTCAGGTCCTCGAGCGTCGAAGGGATAGTGGTCGGACGGATCATCTTGTTACGGATACGGTTGCGGACCTCCGCCGCTGACATCTCCATCGGCAGCCAGCGCATGATGTTCTTCTCGCCGGCTTCGGCGAGCACGTTCGAGATTGAGTACGACATGCCCAGGTTGGCGGACACGGTGCGGTTGAATACTCCCTGGAACACGCTGAATACGTCAGTTGTGGCGCCGCCGATATCAACTCCGAGCACGGCGATGTTCTGGGACTTGCCGATGTTCTCAATCAGCAGGCCGACCGCGCCCGGCGTAGGCATGATGGGAACGTCGGTCCAATCCATCAGCTTCTTGTATCCCGGGGCATGTGCCATCACGTGCTCCATGAATAGGTCGTGAATCTTGTTGCGGGCCGGCCGCAGGTTCTCCCGCTCAAGAACCGGCCGGATGTTCTCGACTATCTCGAGGGCGCTTTTCTCCTTCAGGGTCTTGATGACGAGTTCGCGGGCCTCCTTGTTGCCCGCGAAGATAACCGGCAGGTTGTAGCCGACGCCAAACCGCGGCTTCGGATCAGCTGCCGCGATCAGTTCTGCCAGTTCCACCACGTGGGAGACGGTGCCGCCGTCGATGCCGCCCGAGAGGAGAATCATGTCCGGACGCAGGGTCCGAATGCGCTCGATCTTCTCGTGGGGCAGTCGGCCGTCGTTGGAGGCAATGACGTCCATCACGATCGCGCCGGCGCCGAGCGCTGCCCGCGCTGCGCTTTCGCCGCTCATGGTCAGCACAACCCCCGCGACCATCATCTGCAGACCACCGCCGGCCGACGACGTCGAGATGTAGACGTCCGAGCCTTCTTTGTCCCCGGACTTGGACTTGATGATGGTCTCGCCATCGAGCAGCTTCACTCCGGAGAGTTCCTCGACCTCCATCACGGAATTGAGAACGCCCCGGGTGACGTCTTCGAAGGGTGCCTCGACTGTGGTCGGGGCTTCGCCGCGCGTGCTGAGTCGGAATTCGGTGCCGCGTTTCTCGATCAGGATGGCCTTGGTAGTTGTCGAACCGCAATCGGTCGCCAGTATCCGGGCTATCTTATCCTTTTCGATCACGTCTGCCATCCTCCAATTTCTCTATCTTCTGAATCAGGGCTTCGACGTTCGCCCGATCCTCCAGCAGGGCCGCAATCTCATCGTACTGGTGAAAGGGGAAGACCGAGGTAACAATCGGCTGAAGGAACACCATCATCTGCGAGCCGACAAAGGAGAGCGGTTTGCTCGATTCAAGCATCACCACTGCCACGGGAGTCAGTCTGAGGTCGACAACCTTCTGAGCTATCTTGATGAGGATTTCTTCGCGGCGTTCGACCGAGATGTCGGATGCGAACATCAGGACTTCGTTCCCCAATTCACGTCGAGCTCGCGCGACGCCTTGGCTTCGTCCAGGCGCCGAACCGGGGTGGTTACGGGAGCCCGGCGCAGTATGTCAGGGTTGGTCCTGGCCTCGTCCGCGATCTGCTTCATGGCTTTGATGAACTCGTCGAGCGACTCGCGTGACTCGGTCTCGGTCGGTTCGATCATCAGCGCCTCGGGTACAATCAGCGGGAAGTAGATAGTCGGCGCGTGCATCCCGTAGTCGAGCAGGCGCTTGGCGACATCGAGTGTCTTGACGCCGTGCTCGCGCAGGTTCGAACCGGAGAAGACAACTTCGTGCAGGCTCCGGTCTTTGTAGGGCAGGTCGTAGATGTCCTCAAGGCCAGCCCGGACGTAGTTCGCATTCAGGACGGCGTTCTCGGCCGCGTCCTTGAGCCCGGCAGCTCCGAGCATGCGGATGTAGGTGTAGGCGCGGACCAGAACCGCGAACTGGCCGTGGAAACCCATGACTCGACCGATAGAATCGGGCCGACTGTAGTCCAGGTAGTACTCTGCGCCACTCGATCCCCTGGTCCCTTGGTTTCTTCTCTTGACTACCGGCTTCGGCAGGAGCGGTTCGAGTGCCTTCGTGACCGCCACCGGTCCGGAGCCGGGGCCGCCGCCGCCGTGCGGGGTAGAGAAGGTCTTGTGCAGGTTGATGTGCATTACATCGAACCCGGCATCGGCCGGCCGGTGCACGCCGACGTAGGAGTTGAGGTTCGCGCCGTCCAGGTAGACGAGCGAGCCCTGCTTGTGCATGATGTCGCAGATTCTCTTGGCCTCGGGTTCGAATATGCCGAGCGTATTCGGGTTGGTTACCATCAGGCAGGCCACGCAGGTCGAGCAGGCGCGCTCCAGTTCGTCGGGGTCGATCTCGCCCTTGGCGTTCGACTTGATCTGAACCGGCTTGAACCCGGAGAGGGTCACCGAGGCCGGGTTCGTGCCATGGGCCGAGTCAGGCACGAGCACGACGTCGCGCTGCTCGCCACGCTTCTCGAAGTACTTCCGAATCATCATGATGCCGGCCAGCTCACCATGCGCTCCCGCAGCCGGTTCGAGCGATACCGCGTCGAATCCGGTTATCTCTTCCAGCATCCGCGCCAGTTCGTACATCAGCCGCAACGCGCCCTGGGTCAGGGATTCGGGTTCGAGCGGGTGGAGGCCGGTGAAGCCGGGCATGCGGCACGCCAGCTCGTTCACCTTGGGGTTGTACTTCATGGTGCACGAGCCGAGCGGATAGAACCCCTTGTCAACGTGGTGATTCATGACCGAGAGCCGGGTGAAGTGACGGGCCACGTCTACTTCGCTTAGTTCGGGCAGCTCGTTGTCTTTGCGCGCAGACTCGCCGGCATCGATCGGCGGAACATCGAGCTTTGGCAATGACCATGCCTGCCGCCCGGGACTGGAGAGCTCGAACAGCGTCTTCTCAGGCATCAGCGTTTCCTTGAAGCGATGAAGCGGGCGACCGAGCGGTCGTACGTGCGCTCGACTTCCGGCGTGAAATAGCATGCGGGCAGTTCGTCATTGGCGCGATGGTAGGCGATGCACTCGCAGCACTTGCCTTTGCGGGAACAGGGCTCATAGGTGCAGGGGCAGGTCTGCCGGTTCGCTCTGAGATTGCACTCCATATCAGCTGGCAAACTCCTGCTTCAGGAACTCGCAGTAGCCGTCCATCTCCGTCCGAGTGCGCTTCTCGGTGACCGCGACCAGAAGTCGGTTCTTCCATTCCGGGACGAAACGGTCGAGCGCCACGCCGGCCAGGATGCCGTGTCTGGCTCCGGCCTCTACCACATGGGCAGCGGGAACCGGAGTCCGGACCACGAATTCCTTGAAGAACGGGGTAGACGTCTCGGTCGAGAAGCCGCTGACGCCGGCAATCCCGCTCGCGAGGTAGTGGGCCTTGGCCCCGCACTGGCGGGCGACTTCCGCCATACCTGTCCGGCCCATCGTTGCCATGTAGACGCTTGCGGCCAGCGCGCACAGTGCTTGGTTCGTGCAGATGTTCGACGTGGCGCGTTCGCGTCGGATGTGCTGTTCCCTGGTCTGGAGCGCGAGCACATATCCGGGTTTGCCCTCGGTGTCCACGGTTCGCGCCACAATCCGGCCGGGCAGATTCCGGATGTACTTTTTCTTCGCGCTCATCAGGCCGAGATAGGGGCCACCGA
>JAFGRF010000215.1 GCA_016935295.1 Caldifarciminota bacterium
CCAGTCGAGAATGCAGTTGAAGGAGCAATGCACTACGCGATGGACGATGCGATGAGAGTTCCGATGCGAGGAGCGATGGAAGGTGCATTGCGGGGAGCATTTCAGCGAAGAATGAGTCCGCAGATCATGTAGGAGATGCAGAGCCGAGCAGCCGGTCGTGAGGGCTGCGCCTTGCATGAGGCCTTCCGCTGCTGGCCATCCGCATGGATGTCTTCAACATCGCCGCGCCGATTCCGTGAGGGCATGGCGGAAAGCGGGGACGTCCCACCGAGCGCGAGGACGCGCGGTACAGTCCCCGTTTTCCTCCGTTCCGCGGCCCGGTCTCGAAAGCGGGCGGGAATTCACCTGCCGTTGAGCTGGCACAGACAGCTCCCTGCGAGGACGCAGTTCCCGCCCGCGGCAGTTCGCCTGCTACTCGGAGAGGCCCGCGAGCTGGCCGCAGCCGGCCAGGATGCGCGCGCCTTTGGAGCGCCGGACCGTGACTGCAGGTACAAGCGGCCAGAGTTTTTTGGCAAAGGCATGGACGGACTGGTCAGATGGGGCCTTAAGTTCGCAGCCCGGATAGGGGTTGAGCGGGATGAGGTTGACTTTGCAGGGGATGCCTTTGAGCAGGGCGGCGAGCTGGTGCACGTCTTTGTCGCGGTTGTTGACGCCGTCCACGAGTACGTATTCGAAGGTGACGCGTTTGCCTTTGGCTGCAGTGTATTCGCGGACGGCGGCCATGACTTCTTTGAGCGGGTGGAGTTTGTTGACCGGCATGAGCCGGGAGCGGGTCTCGTCGTCCGAGGCGTTCAAGGAGAGGGCGAGGCGGAACTGCTGTTCCACCTGGATGAAGGCCCGGATGCCGTCGGGAATGCCGGCGGTCGAGATCGTGATACGCCGGGCGCCGATGCCGAGCCCGTTCTCGGCGTTGATGGTCTTTGCCGCTTCGATAGTGGCGTCGTAGTTGAGGAAGGGTTCGCCCATGCCCATGAAGACAACATTGGAAATGGGGCTAGGGGCCAGGGGCGAGGGGCTAGGGGAGGAACTGGCGAAGGACGAAGGACGAGGGACGAAGGAACGAACAGACAGGACCTGGGACGCGATTTCGTGCCAGGCGAGGTCGCGCTTGAAGCCAAGCGTGGCGGTGTAGCAGAAACCGCAGCCGAGACGGCAGCCGACCTGGGTCGAGACGCAGACGGTTGTTCGGTCGGACCCGGCTTGGGACACGATCCCGGTCGAGGACGAACGGGTTATGTCCCCGCCGGAGGGGATGAGGACCGATTCGATGATGTTGCCGTCGGCGAGTTTGAAGGTGAACTTGGTAGTGCCGTCGTCGTCGTTCTGAGTGCGAAGCAGTTCGAGCCGGCCGATGGTGTAGCGCTCGGCAAGCAGGGCGCGGCGTTCTTTGCTCAGGTTGGTCATGGCCCCGAAGTCGTCCACGCCTTTTTGCCAGAGCCAGGTGAAGACCTGATCCGCAGCGTACCTGGGCCAGCTCAGTGCCGCAGACTCGGACTGAAGCTCGACCAGGGTCAGGGACCGAAGGTCAGGTTTCACAATTCCGAACTCCGAAGCCCGAATTCCGAATCAAGCCCGAATGAAGGAGAATTCCCAATTGGGTGCTTGGATTGGGTCATTCGAGCTTGAATCGTCATTCTGGTTTCGTGCTTCGGGCTTTGCCTGCTTCGGTTCATTCCGGTCTGGTGACGACATTGAGGACGAGGCCGACCATCAGGAAGTTGAGGAGCAGGGAGGAGCCGCCGTAGCTGAGGAAGGGGAGGGTGATGCCGGTGATGGGCAGGATGCCGAGCAGCATGCCGATGTTGACGAACATCTGGTAGCCGATGACCGCCGCGAATCCGACGCAGAGGAGCGAGCCGGTGGAGTCACCCGACTGGCGCGCGGCCATGAGCATTCGGCTCAAGAGCCAGTAGAAGATGCCGAGCAGTATCAGGCAGCCGACCAGCCCGAGCTCTTCGCCGAGCGAGGAGAAGACGAAGTCGGTGTGGCGGTTGGGCAGGAAGCCCAGCCGCTTCTGCGTGCCTTGCAGGAAGCCTTTGCCGATGAGCCGGCCGGAGCCGATGGCAATCTGCGACTGAATCGCGTTCCAGCTGATGCCGTGCGGGTCGAACCAGGGAGCGACAAAGCTCATGATGCGGGCCCGCTGGTAGTCTTTGAGCGAGGAGAGGACGACCGGCGAGAGCAGGCCGAACGCGGCATTGACCGCAAGGCCGATGAGGGTCTTGGTGACACCGGAGCGGACGAGCAGGATGACTCCCAGTAGTACGAAGAATGGTATCCAGGTGTAGAGCGAGAACCCGGCCGCGAACGACAGGGCAGGGGAGAAGAGGAGCAGGATGTGGAGCGGGCGCATTCCCTGCCAGTAGAGCATGGCTGCAAGCAGGGCCGCGAAGACAAGGGAAGTAGAGAGGTCGGGTTCGACCATCACGAGCAGAGCAGGAACGGCAGTGATGGCCACGGGCACGGTCAGGTCGCGGAAGCTGAGATTGATGGTGCGCCTGAAGCTGAGTTGCTTGGCCAAAAGCAGGACGGTCGCGAGCTTGGCGAACTCCGAGGGCTGGATGTAGAACGGCCCGAGCACGAACCAGCGGTGCGAGCCGGGCCCGCTGCCGGCGATGAGGACGGCGAGCAGCATCAGCACGGCCAGGCCGTAGATAGGCTCGGCCAAGCCGTAGAGTATGCGGCGGGGCACGAAGACCGCCACGGCCGCGGCGCCGATTCCTATCGGCAGGAAGACCAGTTGCCGGAAGAAGTAGTGGGAGCCGCCCGAGGAGTAGATGGCAAGCAGGCCGAAGCCCGCAAGCAGGAGTGTGGCGAGGATGAGGCCGGGGTCGAAGCGTTTCATAGGGAGAAGAGTGAATAGTGAACGGAGAATAGTGAAACCCGGACCTGTCTTTCACCCTTCACCATTCTCTATTCTCCATTCCCGGTGTCCGGGCTTGCCGTTGCCGTGTCGGGTTCGGATGGCGATTCGACTGCCGGGAAGAAGTAGGCGCGGATGAGCTGACCGGCAATCGGAGCCGATACCACGCCGCCGTGACCAGCATTCTCCACCAGCACCGCGAACACCACCTCCGGGTCGTCGGCCGGAGCATACCCGACAAACCAGGCGTGGTCGGGTTTGGGAGGGTTCTGGGCAGTGCCGGTCTTGCCGGCGATGCTGATTTCCTTGACTTGCGCCCCGGTTCCGGTTCCCCACTCAACCACCCGCTCCAGTCCCAGCTTCACTATGTCCAGGTCCTGCCGGCGCATCGGCAACTGGTGCGCTTCCGGTACGGCCGTGTGGATGGTCTGGCCGGCAGAATCGACGCGCTCGACGAGATAGGGACGGACTGCCCGGCCTTCGCTGCCGATGGCCGCGTAGAGCACGGCCATCTGCAACGGGGTGGCGGTGACCTCGCCCTGGCCGATGGCGAAGTTGAGCACCGACCCGGCGCCCCATTTGTTCCTGCCGTAGCGCGAGTCGAGCCACTCGCGCGTCGGGACATTGCCCGACTTCTCGCCCGGTATGTCGATACCGGTCGGGTTGCCCAGTTCCACTTCTCGGGCGTAGGCGGTCAGGCTGTCGAGC